>CAZEWB010000121.1:4442-8451 GCA_964515655.1 uncultured Bacteroidales bacterium | reverse complement strand
GTGTTGGGTGTGTTTGGGTTGGTGGTTGAAAATGAAGTGGAGAGAATTAAAAAATTTCACAAGCAGAAATATCCTGTTTTTTACATGCCTATTATTGAGAGCGCTGTGGGGGTCGAGAAAGCATACGAAATTGTAACCGCTTCCCTTATGGTAACTTCACTGGCGATAGGCCTTGAGGACTATACTGCAGACCTTGGTGTAAAACGCACAAAGGAAGGCCACGAATCACTATATGCCCGCACCCGCCTGATAAATGCATGCAAGGCCGCCCGCAAACAGCCGATCGACTCAGTATTCAGCGATATAGCCGACATGGATGCACTTGCTGATAACGTCAAGAATTCAAAAATGCTTGGATTTGAAGGTATGGGCTGTATTCATCCGCGCCAGATCCCTGTTATTCACGAAAATTTTGCTCCCGATAAAGACGAAATAGAAAAGGCAAAGAAAATTGAACTTGCTTTTGATGATGCGACAGCAAAGGGACTTGGCGTTGTTTCACTCGGCACAAAAATGATTGATCCCCCGGTTGTAAAACGCGCACAGCAAAGCATAAAACTTGCAGTGGAACTGGGAATACTGCCTGCAAACTGGAAAAAACTGATCGAAACAGTAAAATAAAACTGGTTAAACAGTATCAATATGCGATATTACTGCAGTTACAAGTGTATAGTTTAGCAAAAATACAAAAAACAAAGAATTAATTTAAACTCCTAACATTTCTCATTCATAAACGTGTGTAGTATGCAATGAGCAGCATCCTTCGACACGCCTGATCTTACTTTCTTTATTCTCTATTGCTTCAACACGCAGGCGGCTCAGGATGACAGGGTGGTGGGTTTTAAGGTCGTAGTTTTAAAAAGGGGGGTATCACTCTGAGCGGAACTCCTGAGTTAAGCGAAGGGTCGCCCTGTATAAGTAATTATTTTTGTTGTATGTTAGTGGCGGTGTCGAAGAGTGAGCGGGGGCATAAGCGTATTACTAATAATTTTCCAAGTGAGAAATGTTAGTTAACTTTCTATTTAGTATTTTTGAGGATTAAGAATAAATAGGATGTCTAAAAGTCTTTCAGGGAATTACCGCATAATCTACATGGGCACGCCGCATTTTGCGGTTGCTCATCTTGAGACAATTCTTAAGAGCGAAATTCAGGTGGCTGCAGTCGTTACTGTGCCCGATAAACCTGCAGGAAGGGGATTAAAAGTTCAGGAAAGTCCTGTTAAACAGTTCGCGTTAAAAAATTCATTACCTATACTGCAGCCGGTTTCACTTAAAGATCCTGAGTTTATTAAACAACTTAGTTCTTATAATGCCGATCTCTTTGTTGTCGTTGCTTTCCGCATGTTGCCCAAAGAGGTTTGGCAGATGGCAAAGGACGGAACTATAAATCTGCACGCTTCATTATTGCCCCGCTACCGTGGAGCCGCTCCCATAAACCGTGTGATAATTAACGGTGAAAATGTAACCGGGCTTACAACTTTTTTCATCGACGAAAAGATCGATACGGGCAGAATAATAGATTTCATTGAAATTCCTGTGAAGTATACTACTACAGCCGGCGAACTTCATGACGAGATGATGGCAAAGGGGAGTGAACTTCTGCTTAAGACTATCCGCAGTATCAGGGATAAAACATATATATTGACCGATCAGGTTTCGTTCAATATTCCCGGCGAAGAATTGCCTGCTGCGCCTAAAATACAAAAAGCCGATTGCCTCCTCGATTTTGAAATTGAAGCCGAAAAAGTATACAACCGGATGCGTGGATTATCTCCATACCCTGCAGCGTTCACACATCTTTTTATCAATGGCAAAACTACGCTTATTAAGATACTTTCGGCCGAACTTATCGACGGAAAGCACAGATCCGAACCAGGAACTGTTGTGACAGATAGTAAGTCTTACCTGTATATTATTGCCAAAGGCGGAATTATCAGCATTAAAGAATTGCAGCCTGAAGGAAAGAAGAGATTGACCGTTGAGGAATTTTTAAGAGGGACGAGGGAATTGGGGCTTCAGGTAATAAAAGTATAAACTTATTTTACCCTCTTCACCGAAATTGTCAGTTTATCATCGTGAAGCACAATTTCGTAATCAGGTATAAGCGCTTCTAAGAACTGCCTGAAGGAAGTATGTCCGTAATTACGGATATCAAACGAAGGATCAACCTTTTTTAATGCTTCTGCAAGTCGGTTTGCAAGGGCTAAACCTGTCATGTCGTTATAAACCATTTCGAATGCGTTGTCTACCATCTCCATATCGATAGGTTTCTGGGTGATCAGATTGGTAAGGTCAATTTTCCCTATTACTTTTGGCGCCATTGAGACAGAGGGGATCGCCTGTTCTTTACGACTGATCTGTTGCTTCCCTGAAAGTGTTTTTTCTTTAGGACTGATTTCTTTTGGAGTGACCTCTTTTTTATGTCTTGTTATCAATATCTCGGTGTAGATGAATTTCTCACATGCCTTTACAAAAGCTTCAGGTGTCTTTGATTGCCCTATGCCCATTACAAAGTAACCTTCTTCCCTTATCCTGTGCGCAATTCCGGTGTAATCACTGTCGCTTGATACTATGCAAAAACCATCGGTGAGTTTTGAGTGCATGATGTCCATTGCATCAATGATCAACGCGCTGTCGGTTGAATTTTTCCCTTTGGTATACGAGAATTTCTGTATGGGTTTTATAGCGTATGAATTCAATTTACCCTTCCAGGTATTCATTTGATTTGTCGTAAAATCAGCATAAATACGTTTGATAGTAACCCTTCCGAATTTGGCGGCCTCGTTAAGAATAAGATCTATCAGGTTTGCCTCGGCATTGTCCCCGTCAATAAGGACGGCAATTTTTATGTCTTCTGTTTTCATTTGAGAATGAAGGAATATTCTTAATAAATTATTTTATTGCAAAAACAAATGTGTCAGCCTGGGTTTTTGATAATGGGATTTTAATTTTTTCTTCTTTTAAACCCTCAAGATGAAATTGAATAGCTTCTATAATGTGTTTTTCAATTATGCTTTTTGTTTTACCTGTAGCTATACAGCCGGGTAAATCAGGAACATAGGCGCAATAACCTGTTTCGGTTTTTTCAAATATCACTAAATATTTTACCATATTAATCGTTAGTTTTAAGTTGTGCCTGCTTTAAAATACTGTTTAAAGTTCCTTTAGCGACATCGTCAGACATTTTATGTACAGCTATTGTAATCAATCCTGATTTTTTGTTATGTTTATATTGTTTGTGACTGCCCTTTTGTCTGACAAAATACCATCCATCATTTTCGATGATTTTTATTATTTCGCGTACTTTCATTTCTACTTTCCCTTATAAGGGATATCAAAAATAGTCATTTCTTCATTAAGTCAAAAATATTTTATCAATTCCTTTTATCAGGATAATGTTTTTTAGCCCCTTGTGCAAACCTCTCAAATAAACACTAAATCCTTGGGCAGGGGATGATCTCTTTGTTCTTCTTTACACGCATTTTCTGGTTCTGGTTGAATTCATAAATAAGTGATACTTCATGTGAACCCCATGTATTTGCTATCAGGCGTGAAACGGTGAGGTCGAAACTGTAACCTATCTTTACATCTTTAAGCTGGAATCCCGCGTTGATTATTATTGCATCGTTGTTCATGTATCCCCTCTGATATGCTTTGAAAAACGGAATTCCCCTGAACCATAAGCCGAGTATCAGTGGCAGTCTTGTGTAATAAGCGCCGATTTCCAACTGATCGTATTTTTCCTGTGAACGGTACTGAAATGCCGCGAAAATACTTTCTTCGTTATAGGAACTGGTATGCCCGTTAAGATAATGCTTATATCCCCCGTGAAAAGTATATTTAACAGGAATTTCGCTGATGCCGTCCACTAATGACTGGTTGGGTCTCATCATATGGTCTATGACAAAACCGGCAAAATACCTGTCGGTATACACTAGTACTGACAGGTATTTTGCCGGTTTTGTCATAGACCATATGATGAAACCCACCACCAAACACACCCAACACA
>CAZEWB010000121.1:4198-4432 GCA_964515655.1 uncultured Bacteroidales bacterium | reverse complement strand
TGAAGATGGATTGTTTCCAGAAAGGGAGACCTGATCGTTAAAGACCAGGCGGTAAAAATCAATATTCCTTGTGGAAGAATAAAAGTGCATGCCGGGTCGTACCTGAATCTTCCTTGCTACACGGAAGTGATACGAATACTGAAATCCCAGGTTGGTGCTCCGGAGATGCCCGGCGCCTGCCCTGTCTTCGAGATAAAGTAATCCCTAACCACCAACCCAAACACACCCAACACA
>CAZEWB010000121.1:0-4188 GCA_964515655.1 uncultured Bacteroidales bacterium | reverse complement strand
GGTATTGCCGGCCACTGGTCGCGGAAGTTAATAGTAACCCTGGTGCCTTCAGTGGTTCCGCAATACGAAGGATTAAGGTACAGGGGAGTTGCATAGAACTGTGAGAACTGGGGATCCTGTCCTCTTACAAGACCGGCTGAGGTAAGAAACAATATTATGATAATAATGTGTTTCATATTACCTGGGCGCTTCTTCTAATTTTTCGGGCTGCACCTCGTTAATTGTGGTATCGGGAACAATTTCTTTTTTTAGGCTTATCGATTTAAAGAGGTCATCCATCTGAAGCTTTTCAGTAAGATCTATGTCATCTATATGGCTATAATATCCCTCTGCTTCAGTAATTATCTTGTATTTTTTGCGGGGGACCAATACTATCAGATATTTTCCATTGGTGTTTGTTTTATATATTCCCTGCAGATCTTTTGTCATAAAGTCAATAATTGTAATTGTTGCCTTTATTGTTTTGAATTCGGGATCGTTTGTCATTACAGTTCCTTTCAGCAGGATAAGGTTCTTCTGTTCGTCATCGGCGATGTCGGTCTGATAAATATCCATTTGTCCTTTTCCTCCATCGCGGTTACTTGAGTAAAAAGCTTTTTTCCCATCATGGGTCACGAAGTAAAAAATATCGTCACGCACAGAATTGATGGGATATCCGACATTAACAGGAGCTGACAGCGTCCCGTCCTCACGCAGGGATGATTTGAAAATGTCGAAGCCGCCCATGTTCTCATGACTTTTGGAGCTGAAATAAAAACTATGTCCGTCGGGGTGAATAAATGGCCCGTCCTCATCATACTGTGTATTTATTGCAGGACCCAGGTTCATTGCCCTGCTCCATTTGTCGTCCGGCATTTTGGTAACCCGGTAAAGATCTTTTCCGCCGTATCCCCCCGGTCTGTTGCTCGAAAAATAAATTGTAGTTCCGTCGGGCGATATTGAAATACTGGTCTCGGCTCCTCCCGGTGTGTTTATGTTTGCATCAATTTTTACAGGATTACTCCATGCATTATTAGTGAATTCCGAAAAGTAAATATCACCGCTGGCTAGATCAGAACTGGTGCGGTATATATATATTATGCTTCCGTCTTTTGAAATTGTCACAGCGGCATCATGCGTCTCGGAGTTCAGAGGTGATCCGATGTTTTCAGGTTTTCCCCAGACGCCATCGACAAAGGTAGTGCGATAAATGTCTTCGAAAAATTCGTGATAGGGATCGGTAAGGCCGCCTGTTGATCCAATCCTGCGGCTTGTGAAATATAGAACAGTTCCGTCAGGAGTTAACAGAGGGGCATAATCGGGATAAGCCGAGTTTACGTCATTGTTAAGCATTACTACATTTACCGGAAGCACGTTGCGTATCAGTTTTTTTGCAGTATAGGTTTTTTCAATCTGCACCTCAATATCAGGATGCGATACTGCGGGGTCGGGTGCTGTGTTTTTATATTCCAGGTATGCCCCGAGGGCTTTATCAAAAAGCGAGGCATTCTGGTATAATCGTCCTATATAATAAAACGATTCGGGAAACCTTATCGAAGCCTTTTGAAAATAATCCAAAGCCTCGGGCGTCTCCCTTTTCACATAAAAGAGACACACTCCCGTCATCCAGCTGACTTCCCGGGATGTGGAATCAATATCCCACAACTCCCTTAGAATTGGAAGCGCATTATGGTAATTACCATAACTTATCTCTTCGCCGGCGGCATCAAGTTTTTTCAAAAAAAGTCTTGAATGTTGCGAAGGCTGGCAAATTAAAGAACCTGCCAGACATGCCATCGTTAAAATTAATACTGTTTTTTTCATAACATTACCTTAAAAGGGTTACATCACCGGCGTTTATAAATGAACTGCCATTAATAAATTTTCCATTCACTTTCCACACATAAACATCCTGCTTGCATATTTCATTTCTGTAATATCCGTCCCATCCGATGTTTATTTCCCTGCTCTCGAAGATCAGTTCTCCCCAGCGGTTGAAAATGCTTAGCTGGAATTCATCCACTCCGACATGTACAGGATGAAAAATATCATTGTTGAGGTCAGCAGGGTCATATTTTCCTCCGCTTGAACCGAAAGGACTGGGAGTGAATGCGCTTGGAAATTCTATCTGTCCTGCTGCTTTTGCAACAACAGCCCGAGGGATGGCGAATGAATCAGTACAGTTATATTGAGTACTTACCCACAGACTTATTGTGTATTCTCCTTCCTCCTGATAATAATGCGATGGATTTTGCTCTGACGATGTTGTTCCGTCACCGAAATCCCAGAGATATGCAGTGGCATTCTGAGACATATTGAAGCAAAGCACAGGCTGATCAGGAATAAAAACGACAGTTGGTGAAACACTGAAGTATGCTGTAGGTTGCTCAAAAACGTGTATAGGGCCTCCTGTCGACAACTGCTGACCTCCCGGGCCGTTAGCCCAGAGTTTTACCATGTATTCACCTTCATTGTAATATGTGTGTGTGGGATTTTCAGAAGAAGAAGTTGTGCCATCGCCAAAGTCCCATGTATATGTTTCGGCATACTGACTGTTATTTGTGAATTGAACTGAAAGCGGGGAGCAACCTGAAAACAAATCAATAGAGAACTGCGAGACCGGAGGTGGTGCAACTATAGCAACAGAGTTCGAGGCAGTATCGCTGCAGTATGCGTTGCTGACGATAAGTGTGATATTGTAATTTCCCCACGTGGTATATGTGTGAGTGCCCGGCTGTACAACTGTTGACGTCAGACCATCTCCGAAATCCCAATGGATGTTCCATGCGCCTGAGGACGTATTATTGCTTATAGAAACAATAGCAGAAGGAAAGATCTGAACAGAAGGTGTCGCTGTGAATTCCGCATGCGGGGTTGGATAAACGGTTATTTGACGGCTATATGTGTCATTACAGCCATACACCGAAGTTGCAGAAAGTGTTATGTTGTAATTAAGCGGCGAAGTGTACGGGTTTATAAAAATATGCTGAGGATTTTGCAGTGTTGAATACGATCCGTCTCCGAAGTTCCAGTTCCATGCAGATGCGCCGAAGGAAAGGCTGGTTAGCGAAATTGTCAATGGTGAGCATCCTGTTGTATCACAGTTGAAAAGGGCGGTGACAGCCGGATTTACGGTAATGGTTGTTATTACCGAATCCCGGCATCCATAATCGTTCTGTCCGGCCAACCACGTCTCAAAAGTCACCGGCACAGCCTGATTGTTTATGAATTCATGAGGCACTATAGCATTGTTTGAACCGGAAACGTTGCCATCTCCAAAACTCCAGTTAAATTGTGAAGCCCCGCTGCTTGTGTTGCTGAATGTCACTGTTAATGGCGTGCATCCTACAGGAGGATTTGCCGACAACTGGATATGAGGAACGGGAAGGACAGTTATTGTTGCATTCGAAGTGTCCGTACATCCGAGTGATGAGGCGGCAAGCAGTGTTATCGTGTAGGTCAGCGGAGTTGACGCATTGTTTACGTAAGAATGCTGTGTAAAGAAGCTGCCGTTCTCGTATGTCATGTCGCCGAATGACCAGTTGTAAGACAGTGAACCCGGCTGAGTCGTTATTACAGCATTGACAGGATGGCAGCTGCTGTCGGGGTCAACCGTTATAACATAATCGGGAGTCGGGAACACGTTTATTATCTGACTTAATGAATCCCTGCATCCGTAGGCATTTTCAACATAAAGCCAGCATGTGTATTGTATTGTCGTTGCCTGCGGGTTTGTGTATGTGTGACTGATGGCAGCGGAGCCTGATGTTGAAGTATTGCCGTCCCCGAAATCCCAGAAGTAAGAAGTTGCCCCGGTTGAACTATCGGCAATGTTGACCACAAGCGGTTCGCAGCCGGAAGTGACAGGTATTGTATAAATTGCAACAGGAGAAGGAAGAACAGTTATCTGAGCCAGAGACGTATCTGTACATCCGAGTGATGATGCGGCAAGCAATGTTATCGTGTACGTCATCGGAGTTAATGTAATGTTTACATAAGAATGCTGTGTAAAATAACTTCCGTTCTCGTATGTCATGTCGCCGAATGACCAGTTGTATGACAGTGCGCCCGGTTGAGTAGAAATTACAGCATTAACGGGATTGCAGTTGCTGTCGGGATTGACGGTTATAATATATTCGGGAGTCGGGAATACTTCAACATCAGGCTCCGCTGCCATCAGTCCCCACAACACCAAACACACCCAACACA
>CAZEWB010000120.1:0-8489 GCA_964515655.1 uncultured Bacteroidales bacterium | reverse complement strand
TGTGTTGGGTGTGTTTGGTTTGGTTTGTATTGCGGAACTTCTGGTTACAAACGGGGCAGGTCCACATATATTAAGGAGTTGTTGTCTTGCTGCGTTTTTCGAATTCCTTAAGACCTTTATTCAAAAAATCAACAAAGGCGTCAACATTTAGGTTGTATACGTGAGGCGTGGTAAGCATTTCGCCTTTGGTATCGAGAAGCACATAATAAGGTTGTGCGTTAACGCCGTAACGTGATATCTGGAAATCGGCGTACTTTTTACCAATTGACTTTTTGACCTTGCCATCGTATTTCGAAGTCACCCATTCTTTTTCGGGAAGCTCGGTTTTATCGTCAACATAAAGAGCAATAACGACAAACTTTTCGCGCATTATTTTAAGTACTTTCGGATCGCTCCATACGTTGGCTTCCATTTCGCGGCAGTTAACGCAGCCGTGTCCGGTGAAGTCGATGAATACGGGTTTGTTCTGCCTGCGGGCACATTCAAGTCCCTGTTCGTAATCGAAGAATCCCTCGAGACCATGAGGGAGATGGAGGAAGTCTCCGTATTTTGGCTTTTCGCAAAGACCTTCACTGCTTCCGTTTGAGCTGCCTAGAATTGCATTCTCGCGGACTATCTTGGAGATATCGAAATCAAGAGAATTTTGCGGTGGGATATATCCGGACAAAACCTTAAGTGGCGCTCCCCACATGCCGGGTATCATATAAACCACAAATGAAAAAGTCACAATAGCAAGCATAAGCCGGGGCACGCCTACGTGTTTAACTTCGCTGTCGTGTGCGAATTTCAGTTTGCCAAGGAGGTAGAATCCCATCAGTGCAAATATCACTATCCACAAGGCAAGGTAGACTTCCCTGTCAAGTATGCCCCAATGGTAGGTCTGGTCGGCAATGCTTAGGAACTTAAGACCCAGCGCCAGTTCAAGAAAACCAAGAACAACTTTTACGGCATTAAGCCAGCCTCCTGATTTTGGCATATTGCCCATCAATGAAGGGAAGAATGCAAAGATTGTGAAAGGTATTGCAAATGCAAGTGAAAATCCAAGCATGCCTATGATAGGTTCTATTACTGCACCGCCGGCTGATTTCACAAGTATCGCCCCCACAATAGGACCGGTACAGGAAAAAGAAACAAGCACAAGTGTGAATGCCATGAAAAAAGCACCCGACACACCACCGCTTTCAGCCTTCTTGTCTGACTTCGATATCATCCATGATGGAAGCGTTATTTCGAACATTCCGAAGAAAGAGAAGGCAAAGAGCACAAATATCAGGAAAAAGAGAATATTGGGGATCCAGTGTGTGCTCAGGAAATTCGCGAAATTTGCACCCAGTGTTACAGCCACTATCGTACCGATAACCGTATAAATAACGATAATTGACAGTCCGAATACTATAGCTTCGAAACGTCCTTTGCGATTGTTATCTGAATTGTGCATGAAGAAGGAAACCGTCATCGGTATCATCGGGAATACGCATGGGGTGAGTATTGCAGCAAGTCCGCTCAGAAATGCTATCACAAAAAGCCACCATAACGAATCGTCTTTATTGATAGGGTTGCCGACATCCTGAATTGAAACGCCGGTCGTGGCAGTATCTGAATTTAATTTTGCAGTATCATTCTGTGCTGTTGCAGCGGTATCAACGATTACGGAAGCAGTATCAACAATTGCTGTTCCGGCAGGCGGAGTGATCTTTATCACCATGTCCTCTTCTTCCATTACGCACTTGCCGTCTTCGAAACAGGATTGGTATTCTGCATTTACTTTTATATCGAAAGGTTTGTCGGTATTGAGTTTTATTTTCTGAACATATTTTGCTGATTTATCATAGAAATATCTGTTGGCTTCCATAAGGTCATCGTATTCCTTGGTGGCCTTTGTTTTTTCAATAATGCTGCCGTCTGTCTTATAATTACTGCTCTTTGTGAAAGTAAAAAGCATGGGGTTCATCTCATCCTTGAGCGAATAAAAATGCCATTTTGGGTTAGTTGTGGCTGTAAAAGTGATCTCGGCCATCCCGCTTTCGGGGTAAGCAACCTCAGTTTTCCACTTGGTGTTTTTCTCGATCTGCCCCTGCAGGCCAACTGATACAACGAACAGGGCTAACAGCAGAATAATAGATTTCATATTCAATAAAATATGGACAAATATAGAAATAAATATATGTTTTTAGCATAGATAAAAGTCATAAACATTGTGAAAGGCTAATTTAAAATAACTTAAATATCAGGTTGCTTGTTTAAATCCGAAATCCTAAATCCGAAACGTGAAGCCAGAAGTGTCGGAAGCCGGAAGTCAGAAGCCGGAAGCGGAGTTGGGCCGGGGCGGTGGAAATTGCCGACTGCCAATTGCCAACTGGCTACTGCCTACTCCCGTCTTCCGTCTCCGGTCTTCCGTCACCTTTGGCGTAAGCAATCATTTTGGATTTTGTGCTTGTTATTTTTGATTTGTTTGGAAATTGTTTCTTTGAATTTGGAAGTTATTTGAGAATTGATGCTTGATCATTGGAATTTAAAGTATTCCCACGCTCGCCCTGCACCCTAAAGGGGCCAACACACCTGGCGCGATGGATTCCCCTTCAGGGGTTAGGGGCGTGCGTAGGAAATCCGAACTTTGTCCCAATTCGGATTTCGAATTTATTGCTTAATAAATCTCTGTGAAAGTACTTCGTTGTCTGTAATAAGTTTTACAACATATACTCCACCAGGCAAATCTTCAATATTAACTTTCACTTCTTTTCCGGTATCATATATTTTATTAATAATTATTCCTTCGGAGTTAGTAATTTCAATTGATTTGATTTCTGGTGCGGTAATGTAAACAAAGTTATCTGCAGGGTTGGGAAAAACTGAAAATACACGGGAGTCAGATGGCTCGGTAATATCTGTGCCATTCTCTGATTTTGCGATAAAAATATCTGGAGTAATCCCATAGTTAAGTGAATTCTGTAATGCAATTGTACCAACATTGAAGAGGGGGCTTTCGAAATACCCTGCAATGTAGATAGATCCGGAAGAACTTACTGCAACCCCGCTGACTTCATCATCATCATCCCCTCCGATGCTTTTTGCCCAAAGCACACTGCCGGCTAGATTATATTTCACAAGAAAAATATCAGTTAGTCCATTAATTGAATTTTCAAGAGTGTAAGAGTCAAAGCTAATCTGCGAACTTTCGAAAGTGCCTGTCATATAACAATTTCCCAATGCGTCTGTTGCAATAGAGACCCCTGTGTCGTTATTATCGCTTGGACCCCGGGCCCATAAAGGGCTACCATTAGCGCTATATTTTACAAGAAAGACATGAAAACAATTTCCCATACTTAGATTTGTCAGTACATCAGAACCAAAGCTTATAGTATTGCTCCAGAAACATCCTGTAATAAATACATTGCCCTGAGTATCTGTAGTTACAGATTGCGGAGACTCTGAATAATTTCCGCCAAATCCCCTTGCCCAAAGTACGTTGCCGGTTGAATTCAGTTTATATAGAAATATATCGCTTGAAGGCCAGCTGCCAATATTGGTTAAGGAGTAACCTCCGAGTGAAATTGTTTGACTATTATAATCTCCGGTAAGATATACATTATCTGATGCATCTGCTGATATACTGCGAACCTGATCCTCCCATGTGCCTCCGAAACTCTTTGCCCAGACTATGCTGCCATTTGAATTATATTTTACTACGAAAGCATCTAACGATCCTGAACTTGTTAATGTATATGTGCCAACATACGTTGGGTAAAAAAACCATCCTGCAATATAAATGTAACCAGACGTATTTACCGCAATAGAGCTTGAATAAGCCGATCCATTAGTACTTCTTATGTTTTTTGCCCAGACAGTATTACCATTTGTATTGTATTTTACAACAAAAATGTCATTATCTTCCAGGAGTGTTAAACTGGTGTTTCCAAAGTCGATTACAGAGCTGTAAAAACCCCCGGTCAGATATATATTTCCCGAAGCATCAACAGACATTGCAGTTACTTCATCATCATCAGCCCCCGCCGCACTTCTAGCCCATAATACATTCCCGTTTACATCAAATTTTGCAAGGAATATCTCTTCAGTCAAAGGACTTGAATTAGTCAATGTATAAGAGCCGATTATGAGTGTAGAGTCATAAAACATTCCGCAAACATATACATTGCCCAAGGCATCAACAGCAAACGTGGTAGCAATTTCATAATTATTACTTCCAATGCTTTTCGCCCATACCCAGTCAGGCGCCTGTGCATAAGTTTTACATAAAAAGCACATTAAGAGAACAAATAATAAAACTACCTTTTTCATATATTGTCTTTTTGATCTTCTTTTCCGTAACTCTGATAAAGCAACCAACAACCAAACACACCCAACACACTGACACTATAAGAAAGATTTTGAGAATAATTACTTTATGTGAATGCGGTTTATACTCTTGGTCTGTAAGTAATCGCTCCTTAACCTCAGTCCTGACAATGTTTTAAAATAACTACTTTTGCACAAAATGGAAACCCTGCCTTTTTTTCAGGAACACGGTATTTTTTCGTGGGAGGTAATAACTATACTGATTCTTGCCGGTCTTCTCGTGGGAATTATAAATACACTTGCAGGGAACGGGACAGTTATTACCTACACCCTGTTCCTTTTAATGGGCTTCGATACCTACATTGCCAACGGCACTCCACGGCTGGGTGTGGTAATGCAGACCTTATCATCGTCATTTATTTTTTTCAGGAAGAAGGTCCTTAAAATAAGGAAGGGATTTCTGCTGAGTATTCCGGTTGTTGTGGGATCGCTTGCAGGTGCGCAGATAGCGGCATCGATGAACGAAACCATACTGCACTACACAATAGCCGGCCTTATGCTTGTAATGCTGATATTTGTTCTTTACAGGCCTTCACGCTGGCTGCATGGAAAAGAAGGAAAGCAGACAGATAAATTAAGCATAAAGGAAATTATTATTTATCTGCTTATAGGTGTCTATGGCGGATTCATTCACATCGGTGTGGGCATATTGTTGCTGGCCGCACTTGTCCTTGTTTCGGGCTATGACCTGCTTCATGCAAACGCTCTTAAAGTTTTTATAGTTTTCGCATATAGTCCCTTTGCCCTAGCAGTGTTCATGATGAACGGACAGGTGAATTATACGATAGGACTTATCTCCTCAATTGGAAATCTGTTCGGAGGTATTATTGCTTCGTACATGGCTGTTTCATGGGGTGCACGCTTCCTGCAATGGGTGCTGGTTATCGTAATACTATTCTCGGTTGCAAGGTCGTTCGGGGTGCTTGGGTTCTAGTTGTCAGTAGGCAGTTGACAGTAGGCAATTGGCAATCGAGTAACATTATTGCCAACTGCATACTGCCAATTGTCAACTGCATACTGCCAACTGAGTTCTACACTCCCGAAAGTTTCACCTTATAACCTTTTTCCAGCAACAACTGCATAATTTTCTGCCGAAAATCTCCCTGAATTAGTATTTCTCCGTCCTTTACAGTACCTCCTACGCCGCACTTTGTTTTAAGGAATTTGCCGAGTTCTTCAAGGTCTTCTGACTTTCCGACAAATCTTGTAACAAGAGTTACTGCTTTTCCGCTGCGGTTTTTTTTATCTAACATTACAATAAGGTTCTGCTGCTGCGGGGGCAGGGTGTCGGGTTCTTTGTTCATCTTCCCGTAGTCATAACTGAACCTGGAATTTGTTGAGTAAACAATGCCGGTCTTCTCTTTGTTCTTTCCCATTTTCCGGGGTTTTATGGTTATTAAAAATTGTGTGGGTAAATGTAAAAAAATGTTCAATCTCAAACGAACAATTATCAATGTACAATTATCATTTCTGTATTATTGATCATTGAAAATTGAAAATTTGGCATTGTTCATCTGTTCATCTGTTCAATTGTTCATTTGTTCAACTGTTCAATAGTTCTCATCTCTTCGAATTACGAATTTTCTACGAATATACGAATTACGAACCAGTTACCAGAAACAAGTGACCAGTAACCAGGAACGAGCACGATTGCTGCTGGTTACGGCTACTTGTTACCGGTTTCGTATTTCGTAATTTCGTATGATCTTTTTCGTAATTCGAAGTGTAAAACATATGCTCATTGAAAATTGAAAGTTTGGCATTGTTCAGGCATTGACATCCTTAAAGCCCCAAGACCAAAAATCCAAGCCCCAAGCCTCAAGGGACAACTCCCTTGGAATTTGGAATTTGGGTCTTGAGATTTGGGTCTTGTTCATCACAATCTGACAAAGAACCGGTTTTATCCTATCCTTAGCGCCATTATGCAGATATCATCAAGCTGCTGGTAGCCGCCCTTCCAGTCGTTGAATGTTTTATCCATGATCTCCTTTTGCTTTTGCACGGGTTCATGTGCGTTCGACTGCAGCATATTCCTGAAGCGTTTGGTGTTGAACTTTTTATAATCGCCGCCTCCGAACTGGTCGGTGAATCCGTCAGACATAAGATATATTACATCGCCTTTTTCGAGCTGCATTGACTGCATACCGAAAGGCTGCATACGCAGATAAACGCCAATGGGCATCTTGTCGCCTTTTAATTCAATGAACTGGTCGTTATCATCCGGCGCAAGATTCCTGGCTGCCGGTTTTACATCTGCCAGGGGGAGTCCTTCTGATTCTTTCGCTTTCTTTCCCATGGCAACAGGCCAGTGGCTGACGGCAGATTTTACAATGTATATCGAGTTGTTAGCGCCTGCAAACTGAAGATCCTTTGTTTTGGTATTAAGGACACACAGCGCTATATCCATACCGTCCTTTACTTCGTGCAGGGCATCTCTGTGCATCGGCATTTCGGGGTCGAATTCCTTAACGGCAGAACCGTCTTCGGATTTTTGCTGCCTGAGTGATACAACAATTTCAGCCCTTAAATCATTAAGAATATCTGCAGCAGAAAGAACATTATGACGTTTAGTTATTTCATTCAGATACGACACCCCAAGCATTGACATAAAGGCGCCGGGAACTCCGTGACCCGTGCAGTCAGCAACACAGAAGATAAGACGGTCATCTATCTTTGCCGCCCAGTAAAAGTCACCGGAAACAATATCTTTTGGCTTAAAGTATATCGCATATTCCGAAACGCAGCCATTGCCGTCAAGTATGAACTCATCAAGCATATCCCGGGCAGGGATAAGAGCTTTTTGTATGCGCTGGGCATAACGTATGCTGTCGACGTGTTCTTCAAGTATCTTCTCAATCTGTTTTTTCTGTGTGTGAATAGAATCGCGCTGAGCTGAGATCTCATCGCGCTGAGCATGAATTTCGGAATTCGCATGTTCGAGCTGTGTGTTTTTAATGGAAATATTCCTGTGTGCTTTCTTTTTGGTTACATATCCCATGTATATAAACCATGCAAGAATAAGAACAAGGAAAAGACCGGCTGTAACTGAAATCAGTATTACCCTCTGAAATGCAGCCTCGGCATCTTTACGTTTTATCTCTTCGTCATTTTTCCGAATAACTAGTTTCTGCTTTTCAATTTCCTGTTGCTTTTTCTCAGCCTGATAACGGGCTTCCATCTCCTCGACTGCCTTCATCTTTTCGTTGCTCTGAAGAGAATCCTTTGAGATTATGTGATTCTTAGCATTTAGATATGCCTCCTTATAATTCCCGGTTGCAGCATAACATTCCATTATCTGGAAATATGCCCTGACCATTTCAGGCAGGCTTCCGACCGAGTCGGATATTTCAAGAGCCTTTTGTCCCATCTTTAATGCAAGGGCATAATTTTTCTGACTGAGGTATAATTCCGAAACGTTATTGCTGATATTTGCAACAGCCTTCCTGTCGCCTGACTCTTCGGCGTATTTCATCGCGGTCTCGTAATATCCGAGAGCCTTTACCCATTCCCTGTTCTGAGTTAAAAGCACACCGATATTATTGTTGGTACGCATTATTGCTTTCTTGTCGCCAAGTTTTTCAAAAACATAAAGAGCCTTGTCGTAATAAAGGAAAGCCTTGTCGTATTCGCCCAGGTGGCGGTAAGCAATACCCATGTTCATATAACATTCGCTTAATGCCATAGGGTCGTTCAGTTTTTTACGGATATCAAGAGCCTGCTGGTAATAGTCAATAGCTTTCTCATAGTTTTTAAGGTTTCTCTGAATTATTCCCATGTTCAGATATCCCATGCTGATCCTTTTACTGATCTCGGCAGATTTTTTTTCATCCCTTGCACCAATAAGGCTGCTCCACTTCCCGACAGCTTCCTGAAAATTTGACATTGCCCTTTCATAAAGACCCTGAGCCATGTAAACCAGACCGATATTGTTAATGCAAAGAGCGATCCCGTTATTGTCGTCAAGTAATTTTTTTATAAAAAGCGCTGCCATGTAATCGTTGACAGCTCCCGAAAAATCACTTTTATAATAATGGACGCTTCCGATGTTCAGAAGAGATGCTGCAACATTTTTCTGCCCTTCTTTTACTACTTCTGCATCGCCCATTTCCATGAGATCCTTGCCTGATTTAAGCGAG
>CAZEWB010000119.1:0-8550 GCA_964515655.1 uncultured Bacteroidales bacterium | reverse complement strand
GAACGGCACCATTACCGAATTAGGAATATTCCTAATTCGGTAATGGTGCCGTTCACACTGCAAACAATCATAAAAGTTAACTGCTCGCCAGATAGTCTTGAAAACCGCTCGCCTGTCCTTTTGTATCCTCCTATTGATAAAGCTAAAGTAGGTGAAATATTCATTCATAATCCTAATGCATACGACCCCGATGGCGACAGTCTTTCATACAGCCTTACAGTCTGCCTGGGAGAAAACGGTCTGCCAATTCCCGGGTATTCGCTTCCTTATGCTTCAAATTCACTTACCGTTGATGCAATAACCGGTGATCTTATCTGGGATTTCCCTGCACAGACAGGCATTGTTAACGTTGCAATGATGATAGAAGAGTGGAGGGACGGAATAAAAATAGGTCAGATATTAAGGGATATACAGATAGAAGTTTTTGAATCTTCGAACGACCCTCCTGTTTTTGCACCGTTGCAGGACCTCTGTGTTCTTGCGGGGGATGTGGTTCAGTTCACGGTTTCGGCTACCGATCCTGAGTTGAACGGAATAACCCTTAGCGCAACAGGAGGACCTTTCCAGGTCTCCGAAAATCCGGCAATATTTGACACAGTTTTTGGTTTCGGGAGCGTTGCCGGGACTTTCCTCTGGAACACCCAATGCAGTCATGTCCGTCAGCAGGCTTACCATCTTCTTTTCCGGGCACGCGACAACAATCCCGAACTTTCCCTTGTCAAACTGCAGAACATGTACATTACCGTTGTTTCTCCCAAACCTGAAAATGTTGTGTTAGTTCCTACATCCAACTCTGTAAATGTTTCCTGGGATCCGTCTGTATGTGCCAATGCTACCGGATATGATATCTACCGTCATAGCGGACCTACCGGTTGGTCGCCTGCAGAATGCGAAACGGGCGTGCCTGCTTATACGGGTTATGTAAAGATAGGTTCTGTACAAGGTCATGCTAATCATACCTTCCTTGACAATAATGACGGGCATGGACTGCCGATAGGTTTTGAATATTGCTACCGCATCGTGGCCCGCTTTTCTGACGGGGCAGAAAGTTATTCCTCTGACGAAGTTTGTACCGACCTTGTCCGCGGAATACCTACTATTACACATGTCAGTATAGATAGTACTCATAATTCCTCCGGAAAAATTTATGTTGAATGGTCAAAGCCTACCGAATTCGATACAGATGCAGCGCCCGGGCCATACAAATACCTGATTTACCGTTCTTACGATTTATGGGGGCAAAACATGTCGCTTACCGATTCCCTCAGCAATATAAACGATACAATATTTATTGATAGTTTGAAGAATACAGTTGCCACACCATCATCGTACAGAATAGATTTTTACAATGACAGTCCTTATCCTATAGGCAGATTCCTGATAGGTCAGCCTCACGTTGCATCCAGCGTTTTCCTTTCTGCAGTGCCGGATGATGAAAGCCTTATATTAAGATTTTCACACAGCGTTCCCTGGATAAATTTCCGTTACGATATTTTCCGGCTTAATACTCTCTCCCAGATTTACGATTTAATAGGCACAACAACAGATACTGTTTATATCGACACAGCCCTTGTAAATGGCATTACATATTGCTACAAAGTGAAAAGTATCGGGCATTATCTTAACGGACCTTTTGTCGATCCCCTTATAAATTTTTCGCAGGAACTTTGTGCAGCGCCGGGAGATACAACTGCTCCGTGTCAGCCGCCGGTGTTTATCAACAGTAACTGCAATGTGTTTATAAATACTATCAGGTGGAACAATCCAAACCATTATTGCGCCGAAGATGTTATCGGGTACAAGGTTTTTTTCACCCCTACTTATAACGGACAGTTCCAGTTGATAGCAACCATACTGAATCCGAACGATACTGCATACGAGCATGTGAACGGCAGCGGGCTGGCAGGATGTTATTATGTTGCAGCTTATGATTCGTTTTATAACGAACGCCCCATGCTTACGCGCTACTGCGTTGACGAATGCCAGTATTACGAGCTTCCCAATATCTTTTCACCCGACGAGGAAGGGCACAACGACCTATATAAACCGGGACCATACTTCTATGTTGAAAAAGTCAATATGCAGATATTCAATCGTTGGGGAAAACTGGTATTTCAAACCGAAAATCCGGATATATTATGGGACGGAAAGGATTTGGAAAGTCATAAGCCCTGTACCGAGGGAGTTTATTATTATATCTGCGATGTGTTCGAAAAACGTCTTACAGGTACCGAAGTCAGGAATCTTACAGGATTTATCGAACTGGTAAGGACAACAAAAAGCGAATAACAGGTGAAGAGGTTTTTTTTTCTTTTCTGTTTTTTCTTTTTTTTAAAGTCTGCACTTGCTCAGTCGTCGCTTGAGTATTATTTTAAAGCCGTTGCAGGGTTGTCTGCAGGGAAATCCGATTCCGCAATTTTTTTCTGCGACCGTTCTCTTGAGATCACAAGTGATACTGTTGTTCTTCTTTTCAAAGCGCATTGTCTGTCGGGCTCAGGAAAATATGCCGAAGCATTTGAAACTGCTGAAAAAGTCGTATCGGCCGGTAACCTCTTTGCATCATTAGATGCAGCCCGCTATGCCTCGTTGTCAAAAAAAAATGATGACGCTTTCAGACATCTGGATTCATATCTGAAAATTCCGCAGCGGCTGCCGGATAATTTTATTAAGACAGATACTTCCTTTAAAAACATCACATCAGATCCAAGGTGGGAAGCAACATGGAAAAATCAGCCTTCGGATGAATGGATGGACATGAAGGCAGATGTGTATTACAGCCTTTCGCGTAAGGAATATGATCAGTTATTCGATGTACTTGATAAGGCTCTCGAAAAATTTTCTGATAAAGATGAATTGTTCTATTTCCGCTTTTTGGTTTATTTCAATACTCAGAATTACAAAGGCGCACAGCAGAATATCAAAAAGGCTATAAAACTGGATCCTGCAAACAGTAATTACTATCTGTCGCTTGCAAGGCTCTTTTCGAAACAGAAGTTATATAAGGAAGCATGTGCCCGGTATCAGAAATACAAATCCTTAAATAAGTATGATATACTTGTATTCCCTGAAATAATTGATAATGCTCTTGAAGCAGGGCAATACGATATTGTTATTTCTTATGCTGAATATTACCTGATTTTTTTCAGAAAAGATGCCGGAGTACTTTTTAAGCAGGGGCTTGCTTTGGAGAAAAGGAAGGATTACGCTACAGCGCTTGCTACGTACACATCTGTGCTGAACCTCGATTCAAGGTATGCCGATGCTTACTTCCGGCGCGGGATGTGCTATTACGAAATGAGCGACTGGGAAAATGCCTTCAATGAATTTACACTTACTCTCGACCTGAAGCCACGTACCGGTGAGGTTTTTTATTACCGCGGAATAACCCGTCTGAACAAAGGCGATAAGGTCGGCGCCTGTCACGATTTTGAACGGGCAAAGACCTATAATTACCTCCAGGCCGCTGATTATATGTTGAAGTTTTGCAAAGGACAGTAGTCAGTTATCGGTAATCGGTTATCAGTAATCAGTGTTGTTCAAGTATGGTCAGCTATTCCCTCACCGATCACTGATCACTGATCACTGATCACTGGCTCCCAACCATAGTGTCCCACACAACCTTAGCAGTGTTATCCCATGAAAACTTTTCAAGTTGAGCTTTACCCTTTTCCACAAGTTCGTTTCTTAAGCGCAGGTCGTAATGTAAAGTGATCATTGCGTTAGCGATGCTTTCCGGCATTTTGGGGTCGGCATATAATACGGCATTACCGCCAACCTCGGGCATCGAAGATGTGTCTGAACAGATTACAGGAACATTGCAACGCATTGCTTCGGTAATAGGCAGTCCGAATCCTTCGAAAAGTGAAATGTATGTGAGTGCAAGCGTAGACCCGTAAAGCCGCCGCAGAGTCTCGTTGCTTATGCGTCCCGTAAAAATAATATCCTCCCTGTATTTATGACTCTTGTATATTTTCTCCATTTCTTTGCTCCACCAGTATGCCTGTCCTGCAACAAGAAGTTTAACCGGGGCCTTTGTTTTATCCCTGAAAATTTCGAATGCATGCATCAGGTTGCCTATGTTCTTGCGCGGGTGGAGTGAACCGACAAACAGGAAGTATGGATTTCCACCGGTAAATTCTTTCCTTGTCTTTTCAATTTCTTCTGTTGTTGAAGGAGAAAAAAAGTCTGATACTCCGTTATAAGCTACTGTGATCTTTCCCGGATCGGTCTTATACTGCTCAACTGTATCCTTCTTTGTGAATTCCGATACAGCAACGATCCTCTTTGCTTTAGCTGTGAACTTAGGAAAATAATGGAGGTAGTGAAGGCGTGCCCAGAAAGGTATGAGTTCAGGATAATGCTCAAAGTTGAGGTCATGTATCACCTGCACCGAAGGGACCTTTGTCCGCAGCGAAAGATACCCGTCGGGAGAAAAAAATACATCGGCCTTTATCTTTTTAAGGATGCGCGGAATGCTGAGTTCGAACCACCATACAAAAAGGAAGGCATGTCTTGCAGGCGGAAAAACTACAACAGGAGTTACGTTGGGTCCGAAAATGAATTCTTCGGAATACGGCCTGTCGAATATGAAATAAAACTGGTGTTCGGGATGTGCTGCAACCATGCGTTTAAGTACCTCGTAGCTGAAACGGCCTATGCCTTCAAGGCGGTCTTTAAGTAATAGACGTGTGTTAACTGCGATGTTCATTTGTGCAAAGATAATAATAAATTTTACCACATGGTAGCTGTCGGCAGACAGGTTTATTTGTGCTGTCTTTTCATCGGCATATAAAGAAAGTTATACCATGTAAGAATGCTATGTGCGTCGGAACACTCACCAACATAATACAAGTAAGCAGTATTCTTTAAGCTCACAAATTGTGACCTTAAAAAGAGGACAACACACAAAACATTTACTTTTATCCTTCTTTTGTTCTGTCGTCCCAGATTTGCGGGTTCTGGCTTGTGTGCAGTATGGCCACTATGAAAAAAAGCCTGGTGGTTTCGTCAATAGTGTAATGTATCATATAAGGGAACTGATTAACCAATGCGGTATGAACATTTTTATATCTGACCTGACAGGTGTAAGGATTAGGTTTAAGTTTACGAACACGTTCTTTGATCCGGGTTAAAAACACTTTACCCAAACCATTTCGTTGTTTATCGTACCAAACGGCTGCCATTTGCATGTCGTCTCTGGCATCGGGAAGAATAACGGGTTTATAATTTTTTTTCGATCTCATCGCAGGCAGCATCGAAATCAATACAACTTTCGGGATTATTTTTTATTTTTCCCAGTCTTTTATCAAGAATGGTTTTATGCCACTCCGGAATATCAAAGGAAGACTGTTCGACCTTTTCCAGTTCCTTGTATTTTTTTTTCAGTTGGTTCCAATCCTGAATGGGAATAAAAACTCCCGTTGTTTGCCCTTTATTATCAGAAATATATTGTAAGTTCATAAAATATATTTTGTCAGTGAAGAAGTCCGTATTTGATTATATGCAAAGATACAAAAAAATCAAAGCAAATGGAATTATGTGTTTGGTTTTTTTTAGCGAAGCGATTGCTTTTTCATCGTTGTTTCCGATAATAAGTACATAAAAATGATCTTTTATGCATAAAAACAATCATTTTAGGGGAATATTGTATAAAATTAATTGCGATAACTGAAAAGGCCAATCGCAAATGTATCTGATTTAAAACAGGCAACGATAAAGAATAGTCGGAAATACCAACTCGGTATTTATTGGGAAACACCAAACAAGTGCATTGCGTTTTTATTTCCCTTAAATTCCCCGTTAGAGTATACAAGACAGCCATTAATAAAAGTATGCATTACTGATGACCTGAACCTGTGTCCTTCGAAGGGACTCCATCCGCATTTGTATAAAAGATTATCTTTTGCAACGATTGCTGGTTTTTTGAGATCGACAACAGTTAGGTCAGCATAATACCCTTTTTCTATGAACCCTCTTTTCTTAATATTGAAAAGGCGGGCAGGGGAGTGGCACATTTTTTCGGCAATGGTTTCGAGCGAAATCACACCGTTGTGATACATGTCAAGCATTGCAGGAAGCGAGTGCTGCACAAGCGGTCCGCCTGAAGGGCATTCCAAATAAGGCTTTTGTTTTTCGTCCCATGTGTGAGGTGCGTGGTCGGTTGCAATAATATCAATCCGGCCTTCGTTCACTGCTTTTCTCAGTGCATCCCTGTCCTTTTCATTCTTTATCGAGGGATTCCATTTTATCTTGTTGCCAAGCGCGTAATAATCCTTTTCGCTGAACCATAAGTGATGGACGCAAACCTCTGCTGTTATATGTTTACCAGAGTGAGGAAGGTCGAACATCTCCGCTTCTTCTGCCGTTGAAATATGGAGAACATGCAGCCTTGTTCCGTATTTTTTTGCTCTTGCAATTGCTTTGCGGGTAGATACAATACATGATTCGTGGCTGCGTATCTGAGCGTGCATGTATGGAGGAATGTCGTTCCCGTATTTTGAAACAGCGTCAGCAAGGCTTGCCTTAATTATGTTTTCGTCTTCCGAATGAACAGCAACTGGCACCTGTGCATTTTCAAAAATATAGTCAAGTGTTTCCTCATTATCTGCAAGCATGTTTCCGGTTGAACTGCCAAGGAATATCTTTATGCCGGCTATCTTCCCTTTGTCTGCAGCGCATATCTCCCGGTGATTATCGTTTGTCGCTCCGATGTAGAAACCGTAGTTAGCCCACGATGTTTCCGAAGCCCGTCTCAGTTTGAATTCAATTGCTCCCATGTCAGTTGCAGGTGGCTTTGTGTTTGGCATTTCAAGGTAAGAGGTTATTCCTCCTGCAACAGCAGCTTTCGATTCGCTTTCGATGTCACCTTTATGCGTCATTCCCGGTTCGCGGAAGTGCACCTGGTCGTCGATTATCCCCGGAAAGACATGAAGGTTTGATGCGGGAATTACTTTGTAGTTGTTCAGAATAGCTTCGGGAACCTTATCAAAGAAGACCTCTTTAATAATCTCACCTTCGATCAGAATTGAACCTTTTCTGACCTCCGTATTATTAATAATGTATGGTTCATGAATAAGGTAACTGATGCTACTCATTATTTTCTATTTTAATTCTAATTACACGAATTATCATAATCTAATGAAGTGTGGGAAGTCAGGAGCACGAAGCACGAAGTTGAGGGGGGCATGAGTCCCGTGAGCGGGGATAAGAAACCCTTGCCCGTAACCCACAACTCACGCGACTTCGTGCTTCTGACTTCGTGCTTCCCACACTTTAAACAATATACGGGTGTTTTTCGTGACAATTCGTGAAATTCGTGTCTCTTTTTTTTACGTAACATTAGAAAGTAATTCATGCCGGCTGAGTCTCTGTCTTCCTTTTATAGGTTTTAAACCAGCTTCTCACTTTCATCTTGATGACACCCCAGACAGCTTCATTGAATATTCCACCGCTCATCTTCGACCGTCCCTGTTTTCTTTCGGTAAAGATTATAGGTACTTCAACAATGTTATATCCTAATTTCCAGCTTGTGAATTTCATCTCGATCTGGAAGGCATACCCTTTCATTCGTATATTGTCGAGGTCAATGTTCTCAAGAACATGACGGCGGTAGCATTTAAAACCTGCGGTAGTATCCCTTATCTTCATTCCGGTAATAAAACGAACATAGGCAGAAGCGTAATATGACATAAGAACGCGGCCCATAGGCCAGTTAACTACGTTGACTCCCGTAATGTATCTTGAACCGATTGAAAGATCGGCGCCTTTTTCTTTGCATGCATTATAAAGATGTATAAGGTCTTCGGGGTTATGCGAAAAGTCGGCGTCCATCTCGAAAATATAATCATATTTATGTTCGATGGCCCATTTGAATCCTGCTATATACGCAGTTCCCAGTCCCAGTTTGCCTGCCCGCTGGACCATAAAGAGGCTGCGGGGGAATTCTTCCATAAGGTGCTTCACAATATCAGCAGTACCATCGGGAGAATTGTCGTCAATGATAAGAACGTGGAAAGATCTTGGGAGGGAAAACACTTTGCGTAAAATCTTTTCGATGTTCTCGCTTTCTTTGTAGGTTGGGATAATGACAACAGAGTCAGACACGATAAGGGTTGTAATTTTGCTGCGAATATAACGCTTTATTTTACATTATTAATATTTAATGGTTGTTAAAATCAATACTGCTTGAGTATCAGTTTTGTATTGGTATTTTTGAAAAAAACTGATATTTTTTTGTAATAATATTTGGTAGATCGTAATATCTCCTCTATCTTTGCATCCCCGTTTGTGAAAACCGGAGTTCTTTGAAGAGGGTTATTACACAAAGTACAGAAACACAGAGTTGTTTCGGAAATATCAAAAATAAGTGAAAAATTATTTGGTCAATTGAAAAATAGACTATACTTTTGCACTCTCTTTTAAAAAAGGTTCTGAACGAAGTTGAAAAAAAGATTATTTTGGATTTGCAGGAATCAGAAAAAATTCTGAAATTTGCAGTCCCAAAAAAATATCAGTTTTTTTCAAAAAACAACACCAAACACACCCAACACA
>CAZEWB010000118.1:0-8581 GCA_964515655.1 uncultured Bacteroidales bacterium | reverse complement strand
TACGGAAATCGAAAAAAACCTGTTTAAGGGAGCTTGAGCCGTTGGTGCCATAGTTGACCAGATAAGCCATTGTATAGCCTTTCTCGGGGAAATAAAAAAGATCTGCCGAATATGCAAGATCACGTCCACGATGTCCGTAGCCATGTTCAAGAGGATCGCGTTCAAGGAAATCATTCATCATACCTATTCCGAAAGAGCGGTTATTTTCGCTATCTATAACAGTGAACTGGGTCATTTCAGCAAGTGATGCCGGACTTAACAGAGTTTTATCGCGGAAGAGAGCATCGGCAAATATCTGCAGATCATAAACGGTGGAATAAATACCGCCATATCCGTTTCCGCTTCCGGTATTGTAAGATGTCATGTTCAGGATAGTGCCGTTATTATACAGGTCGAAATAACCTTGTGCGACAAAATCCGGTAATTGTTCATGATAGTGATAATAGGTATCATAAAGACCGAGCGGCTGGATTATCTTTTCCCTTAATAATTCATTATGCGGTCTTCCTGATGCTTTTTCGATCACCATTATCGCAAGGAGAAGATTGGTGTTTGAATACTTCACTCCGGTTCCTGCAGGGAAATACGCATCCTTTTTGCGGACATATTTCAGCAGGTCCTCGTGCGACCAGTGTTTCTGGGGATCATTGAGGAGTTCAAGATAAAATCCGCTGTCTGTTATCACATCGTAAATACCGCTGGTGTGATTCATCAACTGACGCAATGTAACATCATCAGCATTCTCAATATCTTTAATGTCTTCGGCACTCAGGTATTTACTGATAAGGTCATCAAGATCAAAGACGCCTTCTTCCTGAAGTTTCATTACAAGTACACCAATAAAGAGTTTGGTAATACTTGCAACTTTTGAAATATGGCAAGGTTTGAATTTTATTCCATTCTCAATATCTGCCATTCCCGAAGCGCCGCTCCATGTTCCATCCGAATCGCGCACCAGAAGAGATATTCCCGGAAGACCCAGTTTTGTGTATTTATCAATAACAGCCTGATAAGCGGCTGCTTTCGGATGTGCGGAGCTGCTGTCGGCAAAGCGGCATGTACAGTCGCCTGCAGGTCCGATCTCCGGCTTTTTACAGGATTCATTAACTGATGTAAGCAATAAAAAAGCAAATATTATTGGTATACTATTTCTCATTTTCTTTCCCTCCTATCGTTTGAACGGAACAATAATACCAAGGTGCAATGCGGAGTTGGGCAGTACCGGCACATAATTTTTTACAAAGGGCATCATCATCCAGAGTTGATATGCGAATTGTATTTTAGGTGATAACGGATCGTCTTTTTTCAGATCATAATTCAGAGCTAGAGCAACTGAAGGAAGGATGAACTCTGGTCTTCCGAATTTTGCAGCCTTTACATACTCCCCGTCATCATTTAAAGTAAATATCTGGACATCGGGAATTGCGTGAAGATATCCAGCACCGAGCCGGACTTCGAATCCAAGTCTGCACTCGCCTTTATAACGCCATCCTAATTCTGTGTAAAGCCTTATTCCATGTTGTGAAAATTTGTGATAATAATAACCAAGTACAGCGGTCTGGAATAATTGTGACTTATCTCCGGTATGCCATGCGTGCTCAGCAGCGATCTCAATACCGGGATGAACAGGTACCGAGAACACTGCAGCTTTGCCACCACCGGGAAGAAAGGTGCCGTTATTGAATAAAGTAAATCGCAATGGAATGTACCGGGCGGAATCTGACTGTGCAAAACCAGCCAGGGGCAACAGGAATAACAACAGGACTATTTTTTTCATACAGATTTAATATGGCTGCAAAATACTTATTTTTCTGAAATTATTCGTATTGTCATTCTGAACGTAGTGAAGAATCTATAGTTGCGTTTTATAGATCCTTCGCGATGCTCAGGATGACAAAAGAGTTTTTTAATGACGGGATTTATTCCACTATTATTTTCCCTGAACCCTCTACGCCTTTTTCATTCATCACGAAATAATAATATATACCGGGTTGCAGGTTCTTACGGTCGATAATAATTTCGTTAGATCTTATTTCGGGAATCACCCTCACGATTCTGCCATTAATGTCTGTAACATAAAGGTTGCAGGCTATGCCTTTATTATTTTCAAACTGAATTTTAGTAAAGTCATTAAAGGGATTTGGAAAAGCAGAGACTGTTTTACCGGGCATTTCCTGCAAATGAATTAAAGTAAATAATGTATCCATCGTAAGCAATGTGGTCTGTCCGAAATATTCTGTAAGCAGTATGTAACCGTCTTTGCAGCTCAGGTCGGTAACTCCCCATTGAGTTGTAAAGCCTTTCAGGTCCAGACCTGTCCTGTAATATGCTACCTGCTGCATAGTGTTCCTGCTGAAGGCATAAATCCCGAATTTCGCGTATGCAAAATATATTACATTATCATCGGCAGCGATCCTCTGAGGCTCGCCCTTGGGTAAGGTATAAGTGCTGTTCTCTGTAAGAGTTCCTGCCGTTTCATTGTAAATATACCTGACAAGACCTTTCCATGTAATGAATGAATATACCGTATCATTTATCTCACAAATACTTGTGGCATCCTGAAAGCTATTCTGAAATGGGACTGATACCTTCTTTACGAACGATCCTGCCGAGATATCATAAACCAATATACTGTCGTTATTTGCTACAAAAACAATCCCGTTATCATTAACAACCATATCGTTTACACTGATGATCAGGGTCTGAAGGATTACCGGAGATGACGGGTTAGAAACATCAGTAAGGTCAAAGTGCTTTCCTAAAAGAAGATCCTCGTAATCAGAAACGACATAGTTGTTCCATACCAGCATTCTTCCGTTGCAGCGAAGATTCGGAAGGGAACTGACCTGTGTTAAATCTGATGTATTGTAAATCCTGAACCCGTCGTATGTCGAATGAGCAGTATAAATGAAATTCCCATCGTGTGAAAATCTGGAACGGTAACAAAAACCGGGGTCGTAATTCACATTGCTAAGGACCGGGTTCTGAGGATCGGTGATGTCGAAAAGTTTAAAACCATATCCTTCGTTAGCGACAACCAGATTGTTCCCGTATTTATCTGCATCTTCGGCCCAGCCTCCCGTAAGCGTGTTCCCAAGATCGACCTCGTTCATAATATCGGTAATATCGAGAGTTTTTATACCGTACCATTCCGAAGCAATGTAAGCTGTATTATTGTTCATTGAGACATCGAACGACCATAACCCGGCATCCAGGCTTGTTATGAAATGAACGTCAGCAGGGTTGGTGGCATCGTATACATAAATCTGCCCGTAAGCAGGCTGCGGGTATACCCAGCCGGGAACAGGAGCCGCGGTTGTAACGACATAAATCGTATCATTAATATTCAGTCCATACAATATGTTTGCAACTGCAGCAAGTGGTATTCCATGTATTGTGTCATGAAAGACCATCTGGGGATTTGCCGGATCAGTTATATCCAGTGAGTAGAACATACCGTCACCATCCAGCGGATTTGTGTATCCCTGGGTTCCGCCCATGATATGAAGCAGGTTGTTGCTGCCGAATACCACATTTTCCGGGTCTGCATAAGTCTGCTGGAAATACGATAACTGTGAAAGGGTTTTTGCATTGAAAATATATACGCCATCGTTGTTACCGTTCCTTCCGAGGGTACATGCGTACAGGCTGTCCTTAACCTCTCCGCCGGAAATAAAACCACCGGTTGCCGTAACGTTGAGTTCCCCTATCTTAGTAATAGAAGTAGGGGCATCATCAAGCAGTATGACCTTTTTGTCTGCTGCAACAAAAATTGTATCCCCATAAAATGAAAGATCATGCGCAGCGACACCAGTCTCCGTTGGCTCATATCTTGCGACTTCGAAAGGTGATGCAGGATCGCTTATATCCCATTTCGAAACGCCATCGTTATTTGCGGCGATATACAGATACTGGTCTTTTATGCGGAAATCAGCAAGGAATGAGCGGTAACGGTACTCGAACAAAACGGGATATGGAATTGGCTGTGTTACATCATAGACTCGGAATGTTGAACCGGTACCTGTAAAAAGATATCCGTTGTAATATTCAACTTCCTGGCATGCTGCCCCTGTGGTTGCAGAAACGAAATAAAGGCTGTCCTGGGCATTTGCACATGTGCAGGCACATAACATAATAAACCAAAATGCTGTTCTCATATTTACAATAATGATTTTAGAAAGCTAAGGTAATAAATAATTGAATGAAGACATCCTAATTAAGGCTTATGCTATATCTACTCGTGGTTTGTCAGGGGACAAACCACGGGATAAAGGAGGGGACAAACCACGGGATCAGATCGCATTTTTTTTTCGTATGTAAAAATCTTAGATTTACGCTTTGTTTATATGAAGAAAAACAGCCTGATATTAGTTTTTGCGGCAGCGATCATTACCGGGGTCATCTTTGCGTATTATCCTGCATTTAAGGCTGACTTCACGAACTGGGATGATCCCGCTTACGTATTAAACAACGATGTAATAAAAGAGATCAACAGTAAGAACACAGGCGAGATATTTACCACTTTCCGTAACGGCCACTACCACCCTCTCACATGGCTTTCGCTTGCGATCGACTATAAAATAAGCGATGGCGGACCTTCATCATTTCACAGGACAAATATCATACTTCATATTCTGAACGTTTTCCTGCTCTTCTTTTTCCTGCTCTACCTTGTAAAGGATGAATGGCTGGCCTTTTTCGCAGCAATGCTTTTCGGCATTCACCCGATGTCTGTTGAGGCCGTTGCATGGGTCACTGAAAGGAAAACAGTGCTTTACGCTTTCTTTATGCTGTTATCCCTCCTGTCGTACCTGCGATACACCGACACAAAAAAGTGGACTATGTACGTTTTATCACTTTTGTTTTTTATTCTTTCATGTCTTTCAAAGTCCATGGCAGTTGTACTTCCTGTTTTGCTGATACTGACCGATTATTTCAGGAATAAAAATGTATTCTCATTCAGAACTTGGATAAACAAGATCCCGTTTTTTGCAGTTTCGGTTGTATTTGGTGTTGTATCAATTTTTGCACAAAAAGATGTGATACAGCCGGAGCACATACAGGAGTTCTCGCATAATGCAGGGTGGGGCGCATGGAGTTTTCTGCTCTACATTGTAAAAATAATTATCCCTTCAAATCTTTCTGCTTTATATGAATACCCGCCCGACGGAGGAATAGAATCATTGAAAACAATACTGGGCATGCTGATAATTGCAGCGTTCATTTTTGCTCTGATATATTTTTACAGAAAAGGAAACAGGACAGTCGTTTTCGGGCTGCTTTTCCTTTTAGTAAATCTCTTTTTCATTCTAAAATTCTTCGATATTCCCGCAGGTGCATATTACATGGCCGACCGTTATGCATATTTCCCCATTGCGGGACTGTGGCTTGCCGTCTTCTCTTTATCGGGTGACATTCTGAAAAAGAGACAGGGTCTTGTAAAGATCATCTTTGTAGTTATTGCAGTAATATTCCTTTTTGCATCCCATACAAGGGCAAAGACGTGGAAGAACAGCGTTACTTTGTGGACAGATGTCATAGAAAAACACGACGATGCGGTAATAGCATATATTAACAGGGGCAACGCGTACCGTGACGTTAAAAAATATGTTCTGGCAATAAAGGATTACGACAATGCTGAAAAGACCAATCCGCGTTATTCTGCGATCTTCACTAACAGAGGCTATGCCTGTTACATGAACGGTCAGTACAAAGAAGCCGTAAGGGATTTTTCGAAGAGCCTTTCGATGGATCACAACCAGAACGAGATACTTTATAATCGCGGTCTTGCATTTTATTCACTAAGAGAATACGATAAAGCGCTTGAGGACTATTCTAATGTTTTGCAGACCGACCCTCTTTTTATAAAAGCATATATCGGGAAAGGGAATGTATATACTGCTATGGGCAAAGACAGCCTTGCCATTGAGGCATACAGCAAGGTCATCGCAATCGATCCCTCAAACCCGGATGCATGGTACAACAGGGGAAATATCCTGGCAAAAAACCAGAAACATAAAGAAGCGCTTGCGGACTATAACAAGGCGATAGATATCGTTAAATACAATCCCGATTACCTCGTAAACAGGGCCAGTACTTATTATTACCTGAATGAATTCGACAAGGCAATGAATGACTTTAATACAGTTATCGCAAATAACCCTTCGCACACAAACGCACGTATGAACAGGGGCACACTTGCATTAAGGATGGGAAATTATCAGATAGCCTTTGACGATTTTTCGGATATAATAAAACGTGAACCTAAAAATGCAGAAGCATACCTTAAGCGCGGTATGACAATACTCAATAGCAACAAACCGACAGACGCCTGCAAGGATTTTGCCGAAGCATACAAACTGGGGCACCCTCTGGCAATGAATTTTATAGGGACGTATTGTAAATAATACTTGTCATTCTGAACGCAGTGAAGAATCTCAAGTAATTACGATAGATCCTTCACTTCGTTCAGGATGACAAATAGAGAGGATGACAATGGTTGAGTTATGGGAAATCCGTTATTATTCCGTCTATCCCTCTTTTTATAAGCCGCTGTTTCCTTTTGTCGTCATTTACATTCCAGGCATTTATTTTTTTACCCAGTTTGTGAACACGCTTAATGAGCAGTCTGCCGACAAAGTATTGATTGACGCTGAATTCATTCACATAAGAATAATTTTTCAATGATTTAAAACGTAACGTGTAGTCTATGATTACAGGGGCAAAACATAGTTTTGCAATAAATATCTTATTCAGGGTTATTGTACTATCAACAGTGTGTACACTCTCGAGAATATTATCATCGAATGATTGAACAATACACCATTTACCGGCATCATATTTATTTATCATATCCACCGTTCTCTTTTCGATCCCGGGGTAGTAACCGTTCCCCTTTTTTAATTCAATGACAAGGCCGCAGGCCCCGTTCACCTGTTTTATCACGTCCTCAAGAAGAGGTATTCCCTCATTTGCATCCAGGTCGTATTTTTTCAGATCGGACCAGTTCTGGTCTTTAACATAACCTATGCCACTCGTTGTCCTGTCAACAGTTTTGTCGTGGATAACCACAAGCACGCTGTCTTTTGTCTGATGAACATCAACCTCAATTCTGTCAACACCTCTTTTAATGCTTTCTTTAATTGCTGATATTGAATTCTCGGGTAATGAATCGCGAGGTCCTCCGCGGTGTGCGATAATAATACAGGTACTATCATTTTGAGCATGCAATGGAAATACAATGCAGGACATTAGCACAAATAAAACTACGGCGCAAAAACGCATATAGAATATATTTAAAATTCTGTAACCAGAATTATACGATCAATGACCAAATTACTTCAACCTTTTAATTATCACGCTCCAGAACGATCTTAGGAAGAGCATTGTTTCCTTGTCTTTCTCCATCACCCTTCCGATCGTCATATTGTCGCCTTCAGCGAGGTACGTTCTTTTCAGCGGCTGGTAAAGGAAATCCGGCTCGGGATGGAACTGTATTCCGAGAACATTGGGATATTGTTTGTGAGCAACAGCTTCGATAACTTTTTTATCAGCCGACCATGCCACTGCCTTAAGAGAAGGCGGAAGTTTTTTTGCAGACTGATGATGATAACTATATACCTGGACATTTTTTTTCAGTTTGCATTCATTCCATAACGAATATTCCGGGTCTGCATTTAAAGTGTGCATTGAGCCCCAGGCAACGCTTTCGCACATCGGATATTTGTGCTTGTAATAATTTTTATGCTGCTTATCGCCGGGGAGCATCAGTATCTGCTCAACAGTTTTCTTTTTGTAAATTTCTGTTGGTATGTCCTGCAAAAGTGTGCCTCCGGCTGCTGTCACAATTGTCTGCATTCCGAGGCAGATACCCAGTATCATATAGTTTGGTTTCTGCACAATCAATGGCGTAAATTCAGGATTACGAGTGCTTCCAAGAAGGTGAAACATGAATGACATTTCGAAGAAATGACGGCCGGGGTCTGTGATCTCTGTCATAAGGGAAGTTTCGGCTCCGTATAGTTCAGGCTGTATGTCCGGTCCGCCGTTGAAGATCACACCGGAAGAAATTTTGAACAGGTATTCAAAAACCGGCGTACAGACATTTTTAGTATATATATCCTTTGCGCTTAGTGAACCTCTCACAGGAATAAAGCGTATTTTCATCCCCAGGCTGTCGGCATATTTCTCAATCTTCGAATAATCATACGACTCGTCTATATTATAAACGCCTATATACTCGATCGTATCGGGCAGTATTTTCTGTGCAATGAGGTTCTTATAATAATCAATAATAAGAGATGTAGGGTGTAAAATCACAAGACGTTTTCTAACGGCAGCATCCTGCTGGGAAAAGCCGTAACTGAATGACAATGCGATCAGAATAACAAGAAAAAAACGATTTGCCATAGGGCTAAGATAGTTCTTTTTGGTCAAATAAAGTATATCTGTCGAATTACGAATAAGGACATACGAATTTACGAATTACGAATATGTCCCCGTCTTTCGTAATTCGTATATTCGTACAGATTCGTAATTCGACAAGATAATCAGCCACAAAACACCAAACACACCCAACACA
>CAZEWB010000117.1:8318-8591 GCA_964515655.1 uncultured Bacteroidales bacterium | reverse complement strand
TTTCTGCACAGACAAGTTCATCCGAAAGTTTCGGAAAAACCCTGAACTTAGGTCTTGGTATCGGCGGATACTCGGGCTATTATGGATATGTCGGGCACACTATGCCTGTTTTACATGCCGACTACGAATTTGGTGTGGCAAATAATTTCACACTAGCTCCCTTTGTCAGTTTTTATTCCTACAGGATAAGGCATAATTGGGATAATGACTATTATTACTACCATGAAACAGTTATGCCTTATCCTGTAGGAATAAAAACTGACAAAGGGAGCT
>CAZEWB010000117.1:4961-8308 GCA_964515655.1 uncultured Bacteroidales bacterium | reverse complement strand
CATGAAACAGTTATCCCAATTGGTGCAAAAGGCACATACTATTTTGATCAGTTGCTGGGCGCCAGTTCAAACTGGGATTTTTACCTTGCGGGTTCGCTGGGATTTGCAATAGTAAATTCGTCGTGGGATAATGATTATTACGGTGACGTAAACTATTATCATCGTGGTAGTCCTTTATTCCTTGACTTGCACGTAGGAGCCGAATATCATCTGAATGACAGTTTCGGAATATTCCTTGACCTTTCAACCGGAGTTTCTACAATAGGTATTGCAATTCATTAAAAATAAAAAAATGAAAAAGTTCAGAATTATCATAATGTTGGCGTTGAGCCTGGGAATTCTTTCAGGTACTACATCGTGCGTTGTCCTTATTAGAGATGGCAATGGAGGTAAGAGGGGCTGGTTTAAGAATACAAATAATCCACACCATCCCTATTCTACTAACCCGGGAAAAGCCAAGGGAAATCGTAGGAGCAAATAAAATTGTTACTGTATAATTAACACTGAGAAAAAATCAGCCGTCCTTCTACACGACCTCAACACCAACCCCCTGGTTTGTCCCCTGACAAACCAGGAAAATGCATGAACATTTTCGGTCTGTCGGGGGACAGACCGAGGTTAGGGTGGGCCGTACTTCGCTTTGCTCAGTAGTACCGCTCAGGATGACTGATTTTTTGTGCACACGGTGGTGTCATGCGAGTGTACATCATAGGTGCAATGAAAATAATAGGTATGACGTTATTAACCCAATATATAAAAAGCGTGGGGCACTATAATGGCACGGCAAATCCAATAAATTCTTGTAGGGGTTCAAAATTTTGAACCCCTACAAAAGACAAATTGCCGTGCCTGACGCAAGTTGTGTGTTTGTATGTTTTGTTTACCAGTCATATTTCATTGTGGCTCCTCAGAGGTTGGGTCTCCTCAAAATGACAAATGACTTTTTTTGGTGACTGAATCATCCCCGGCTAATTGCATTTTTTACTTTAAGAATAAAGCCGGATTAAATATCTGAATTGCCACTACTGCACCAATCAACAAGGCGACAAACAGGATTGAAACAGTTGCAATGCCCCTGTATCGGATAACATCTCTCTTAGCTTCCATGATTCTGATGAGATTAAACATTGTATATATTATTTTCCTGAACTGGGTATCAGTTTTAACAACATAATCCGAAGCTCCGTGTTTAAACGACTTTAAAGCAATATCAATGTTATCATCACGGGTCAGCATAATAACATTAGTTTCTTTATTCTCCCTTTTTATCCAGTCTAAAACCTGAATTCCGTCAACAGATCCGGGAATTTTGCTGTCGAGGTGATAATCAAGAATTACTACCTGAGGTTTTACTTCCTTAAATTTTTCCATGCACTTTTCACCATTTTCAAATAAGTGTATCTCAAGAGGTATAGTAACAAAAGCGGATTCAATGTCTACTTTCATTACCTGCGCGAATACTTTATTGTCCTCAACAATAAAAATCCTGATCTGTTTTTTCGTTTTCATTTTTTATGTATTTTATTCTGATTTTATTATCTCTTTTACAAACAATTAAGTTTTTCAATTTCAATTTCTTTAAATGCCCGAATGCATATTAAATTAAGTTTCTTATTAAGTTCTTTGATTTTTTCAATACCAATACCTAATTTGCCCAATGTTTCCATCTCCTGTAATACAGGACTAAGTATGGAAATTCCCATTATTGAAACAGACGACATCATCGTGTGAGCATATTTCATTATAACCGGATATTCGGAATCTGATACGGCATTATTAATACTGCTAAGTTCATCTGTAACCTGACTGAGAAAAGTATCCATGATCCCAACCATTAAATGTTTTTTGCCATTTACAGTATCAGAAAGATACCTGAAGTTGCAGACATTTTCTTCAATAGGGTCAATACCGGCAATTTTCATATGGGTTTCATCAATTATCATTACGTCAAGACTTTTTTGTTAACTCAAACATTTTTTCAAAAAGCAGAACAGAATTTATCGGCTTTGCTATATAATCGTTCATACCCAGGTTCAAACACCTTTCTCTCTCTCCTGCCATTGCGTGGGCGGTCATTGCAATTATCGGTATATCGTTTTTTAATTCTTTTCTGATAACAGTTGTCGCTTCATATCCGTTCATAACGGGCATTTCCATATCCATCAGTATAATATCATATACATTTTCATTGAGTTTTTCAATACACACTCTTCCGTTTTCAGCTACCTGTAAATTCAAATTGTTTTCTGAAAATAAACTTAAAACCAACTGAACATTCAGCTGACTATCTTCAACCAGTAATACTTTTAATTTACTCAGATATTCCATATTACACATACTGTCAATGCTCTCCGGCACTTCCAGTGTTTGCGATGTGACTTTATAAGGTATCCAGAATGAAAATACCGAGCCTTTACTTAACTCACTTTTAACAGAGATTTCACCTCCCTGAAGTTCAACCAACTGCTTGGCGATACTCAAACCAAGTCCTGTTCCTCCATACATTCTTGTTGTATGTTTTTCTGCCTGCCTGAACCTTTCAAAAACCTTTTTTATATTTTCATCAGGAATACCAATACCTGTGTCGCCAACCGAAAACTCAACTGACACATTATTCTCTTCCCTGCTTTTAACTTTAACGTCCACCCTGACAGTTCCTTCTTTTGTAAATTTTATGGCATTATCAACCAGGTTAATAATAACCTGTGTCAAACGTGTATGGTCGCCCAACAGTATTTCAGGAACATTCTTATCGCAATTGATAAGCAATTCAAGATTTTTCTGTTTTGCTCTTTCTGAGAACATGACATTTAGTGATTTAAGAGTTTCCTTAACACTAAATGCAACCGACTCAAAAGACATCATGCCTGCTTCAATTTTTGAAATATCAAGAATGTCATTAATTATAAGTAAAAGTTTTTCTCCGGCCGTTTTTATTACACTTACATATCCCTTCTCCTTTTCGTCCAGATCTTTCTTAGCAAGTAAATCCGCAAATCCCATAATGGCATTCATTGGTGTGCGTATTTCATGACTCATATTGGCAAGGAAAGCCTCGATCAACATTGTTGATTCTTCCGACTTATCTTTTGCCGCTATCAGTTCATTCTCATACATAATTTGCTTAGTAATATCTCTTGCAACTACAACTATACCCTGAACTATTCCTTTTTCATCTTTGTACACCGAACCGTTAAATAAGACCTTTGTGAGCTTACCATCTTTATGACGTATGGTTAGCGGAGAATCGGCAACAGATCCTTTTGCGAATATCTCCTGATAAACTTCACGCGCTTTTTGTGGTTCGGTGAAATAATCGAAGAAGTCTGTGCCTGTAAGTTTTTCGC
>CAZEWB010000117.1:0-4861 GCA_964515655.1 uncultured Bacteroidales bacterium | reverse complement strand
GCTTTTTGTGGTTCGGTGAAATAATCGAAGAAGTCTGTGCCTGTAAGTTTTTCGCGTGTAATACCTGTAATGTTCGCTAATGCCTCATTCATATCCGTAATTTTACCTTCGGGGCTGATAGTAACCAAAGGGTCAAGACTTGCTTCGATAAGGCTAAGAGAATACTGAGAAGAATGCTTCTCGGCATTTACTTTTGTCTGTAACAGTTGTACTTTAAATCGTCTTGCTCTGACAACATCCATATAAATAAAATACAAAATTATTATTGCAAATATTAATCCGAATGTCATGATCCACCTATTGATCAGTTCTATATGTATGGAAGTTTCACCGGTAGCTGCCATTATTCTTTTTTCAGCTTCATTAAGTTCTTTTTCTTCCATTCTGTTAAGAAGAAATAAAATACGGCTCATTACTACATATTCGCGTTGAGCCATGTATACCTCTTTTGAAGATTGTAGGTTTTCGTTATTTTTTCCTTCCTGATATGCTAAAGAAACCATTTTCAGAATATTATCCTGAATCGAATCTGATATTTCACTTTTTTTGTTCTTTTTTGAAAAGAGTTGCTGTATAAAGGATCTTTCAGATTCCTGCTCAATTCTTTTTTTTGCAATATTTTTATTAATCTTAATTTTTTTAAGCAAGAGCAATAAGGCATCTTGTGAATTTTTTCCCGATTTAAGCTCGATGTAATCGCTGAACAGATAAAGCCTGAATGCTATGAGTTCACTTAAAGTATCTATCTGTGCAGAAAATATTTTGTCAGATTTTAACTCATCTGCATCAACAATATTACCATCCGAAGATATTACTAATAAAGTATCAAGCCTTGTATTCAGACGGTTAATATACCTTTCATAATTGAGCAAATAAGTTGTGTCCTGACTTATTACAAAAGCCTTCACATTTGCTTCGGCCCCATATAAGCAGCCACTTATTTCTTTTAACTTAATAAGTTTTACATTGGGTTCCAGGATAGCAGTGACTTTTTCAGATAACTGAGAAAACTTCCTTTGGGTGTAATTAATTGCTACTAAGAACAAAATCGCAATAACCCCAAGACCCAGAATTATTTTTATAATAATTCTCCGGATATTCCTGTTATCATTCTCTTTATTAATAAGATGCATAGATTGAGTATTTCCCATTATATAATTATTAAACTCTACTTTATCGTAAATCAAAGTTGCATTAAATAAGGACAAGGAGCGTTACATAATTTCCGAAAGGAGTTACATTATTCACACATACATCCTGCACTATATTTTTTATTGTATCCTTCACTTCGGTCGGATTCAATGACAATAATTTTATTGAACGAAGCGAAATAAAATTAAGATCGAATTGACCCCGAATGCTGAAATCCTGAGCCTGTCGAAGGGGAAGCAGAGAGGCCTGATACCGACCGGCCTACGCTTATTGGCCGGGTGACACCTCACACATGCCCGCGCAGTCGCCCGGTCATTTGCCAGCGCCCGCCAGTTTACCAATCAACACGTACTCCGATTAACAGAATATCATCTATCTGTTCTTTTTCTGTTTTCCAATCTTCGATATAACTTTTTAAATAGTTTTCCTGATGGCTCATTGCTATATCCTGTATGTCGATGAGGAGTTTTTTAAGTATTTTGTTAGTCATCTTTTTACCTTTTTCACCACCAAACTGGTCGGCAAAACCATCTGTAAAAATGTAAAAAGTATCTCCTTTGTTAAGTTTTATATCGTGAGTTTCGAAGTTGGTACAACGATTCAGATTTAATCCCCCTATGGCTTTCTTTGTTCCCTTTATTTCCTCAATTTCTTTTTTTCCTTTACGAATAATCCATAGTGGTCTGTTTGCTCCGGCAAATTTAAGAGTATTGGTTTCTTTATTGACAGAACAAAGGGCGAGATCCATTCCATCCTGGCTGTGCTCATATTGAGTGGATTGTGTCAATGCTTTTGCAATACTGTTGTTGAGTTGAATTAGTATTTCCGAGGGTTCTATGGTTTTAAGGACCATACTGTTAAGTTTTTCGATACCTATCATACTCATCAATGCTCCCGGAATACCGTGACCGGTACAATCTGCAGCTGCAATATAAAATGTATTCCCTTCCTTTTTTAACCAGTAAAAATCCCCGCTCAATACATCTCTGGGCATGAACAAACCAAATGATTCAGGAAATTCCGCGTCAAATAAAGTTGTATCAGAAAGCATGGCATTCTGAATAATTTTCGAGTAATTAATACTATCCTGGATTTTCTTATGTGCTATTTCAAGTTTTTCCAGTAACTCTTCGTTTTTTTTCTTTCTTATAACATGCTCAATTGCTGATGGCAGGCGAAGCAGGTTGTCTTTAAGAATATAATCGTCAATACCTTCTTTAGCATATTCAGTCAAAATATTTTCTGTTACAGTGCCTGTGACCAGAATAAACGGAACGTTCAGATTTTGCATTTTGGCAATTCTAAAAGCCTCCATTCCGCTGAACTGCGGAAGAGAGTGGTCTGCAATTATTAAATCGAGGTGATTTTCTTTTATTGCATTTACAAAATCAATCCTGCTCCAAACCCTTGAATAAGAAAAATTGATCTCCTTTTTTTTCAGAAACCGGATAAGAAGGTCGGAATCTGATTCAGAATCCTCTACCAGTAGTATTTTCAGTTTACTGTTCATCATTGCGGAGGCTGATTCAATATCATCCAATAAAGACTAAGATCCTTTATTGTCTTAAAAAAATTATCACTTTCCACAGGTTTAACAATATAACTGTTTGCGCCAAGTTGATAGCAGCGTTTTATATCGGGATCTTCTTTTGAAGATGTAAGGACAACAATAGGAATTGCTTTAAGCAAAGGGTCAGATTTAATCTTTTCGAGCACTTCAATTCCCGAGACCTTAGGCATTTTAATATCAAGCAACATCAGTTTTATATGCGGCAAAGGGTCGCGTTCGGAATATGCGCCTTTACAATAGATAAAATCAATCGCCTCAGCGCCATCTTTTACATGGAAGATAGAATTTGTTAATCCTCCTTTTTTTAATGCATGCATTGTAAGCGCAGCATCGTCCATGTTGTCTTCGACAAATAAAATTTCAATGTCATTGTAGTTCATGTTATTTTGTTTTTAAGAATTAATACCTGGTAAGCTGAAATAAAAACAAGAGCCTTCGTTTACCTTCGATTCTGCCCATACAGTTCCGCTATGGCGATTCACGATTTTTTGCACAATAGCCAAACCGATCCCTGTCCCTTCAAATTCTTCCTGCGAATGCAACCGCTGAAATATTCCGAAAAGTTTATCATAATACTGCATGTCGAATCCTGCTCCGTTATCTTTTATATAATATACAACAAGGTCGTCTTTATAAGATGATCCTATTTCGATAATGGTTTTTGGTTTATGTTCTGAAAACTTAATTGCATTGGAAACTAAGTTCACCCATACTTGCTTGATCAATGTCTGCTGGCCCTTTGCAGGCAGAAGTTCAGACATTGAAAATTCAATCCGGCCTGAATTCCCATTCATTTCTTCTTCCATAACTGATTTAACCAGAACATTCATGTTAATCTCATTAGTAGATACTGATTTTCTTCCCAGTCTTGAAAATGCCAGCAGATCATCAATGAGGTCACCCATTTTCTTCGAATTGATCAGTATTGCATTAAGAGTGCTCATGCCATCGTTATCAAGTTTTGCAGCATATTCTTCCTGTAAAATTCTTGAATATCCATTGATAGCTCTTAGTGGCGCTCTTAAATCGTGAGATACAGAATAAGTAAATGCTTCGAGTTCTTTATTAGTTGCTTCCTGTTTTTCCTTTACTTCGTTTTGTATTACAATTTCTTTATCTGCAATTACTAATTCGGCAGCCCGTTTCTCTTTTTCTTCGTTTTGATAGATAAGTTCTTTATTCGCAATTATCAGTTCTTCAGCTCGTTTCCTTTTCTCTGTATTCTGAAAAGCAAGTTCTTTATTTGCAATTTTTAATTCTGCTGCACGTTTTTCTTTTTCATTATTCTGAAAGAAAAGTTCTTTATCAGCGATCTTCAGTTCATCTGCCCGTTTTTGCTTTTCTTCGTTTTGAAAGTCAAGTTCTTTATCAGCAATTATCAACTCAGCTGCCCGTTTCCCTTTTTCTTCGTTTTGATAAAGAAGTTCTTTATCGGCGATGATCAACTCAGCTGCACGTTTCCCTTTTTCTTCGTTTTGAAATACAAGTTCTTTGTCTGCAATGATCAATTCAGCTGCGCGTTTTTCTTTCTCTTCGTTTTGATATAGAAGTTCTTTGTCGGCAATGATCAATTCCGCTGCTCGTTTTTCTTTCTCGTCGTTTTGAAAGACAAGTTCTTTGTTTGCAAGAATTAATTCTGCTGCACGTTTTTCTTTCTCTTCGTTTTGAAATACAAGCTCTTTATTAGCAATGATTAATTCTGCTGCACGTTTTTCTTTCTCTTCGTTTTGAAATACAAGTTCTTTATTAGCAAGGATTAACTCAGCTGCACGTTTTTCTTTCTCGTCGTTTTGAAATACCAATTCTTTGTTGGCAATGATTAACTCTGCTGCACGTTTTTCTTTCTCTTTGTTTTGAAATGCAAGTTCTTTATTGGCAATGACTAACTCTGCTGCACGTTTGCCCTTTTCTTTGTTCTGGAATGCAAGTTCTTTGTTCGCAATGACTAACTTTGCTGCGCGATTTTCTTTCTCTTCATTTTGGGCAGCAAGTTCTTTGTTGGCAATGATTAACTCAGCTGCACGTTTTTCTTTCTCTTGGTTTTGAAAGACAAGTTCCTTGTTGGCAATTCCTAACTCAGCTGCACGTTTTTCTTTCTCTTCGTCTTGAAAGGCAAGTTCTTTGTTGGCAATACCTAAC
>CAZEWB010000116.1:0-8660 GCA_964515655.1 uncultured Bacteroidales bacterium | reverse complement strand
AAATGAAAGTGGAATTGATCCTGAACGAAGTGAAGGATCTAAACCCAAGTCCCAAGTCCCAAATTCCAAGTCCCAAATTCCAAGGGAGCCGTCCCTTGGGGCTTGGATCTTGGGGCTTGGATCTTGGGGCTTATTAAATGTATTATTGTGTAACATCAGTTATCATACTTTTAATTATTACAGATGCCAACCCATTAAGACAATAAAGGCCATAAGGATCACATTAAAAAGATTTATCGGGAGCAGATACTTCCATTCAAGTTTAAGCAGCTGGTCGATCCTCAGGCGGGGGAATGTCCATTTGAACCACATCATGATAAAAATAATGACGGCTGTTTTCCCGATGTACCATATAAACGGAGGGATATAATCCATAAAGTGATTAAACCCGTCAAGGCCGGGGATGTGCAACGGCATCCAGCCTCCCCAGAAGATAGTGGCTGCAATGGATGCAATAATGAACATATTCATGTATTCAGCCAGAAAGAAAAAGGCAAACCTTATCCCGGAGTATTCGGTGTGAAAGCCGGCGGTTAATTCCGATTCTGCTTCTGCCAGGTCGAACGGGCCCCTGTTGGTTTCTGCTGTTCCTGCTATGATAAAGACCAGGAAAGCAATAATTGCAGGAACATGACCTTTGAAAATATACCACAGGTCTGCCTGCCCCTCAACAATAGAAGATAGTTGCATGCTTCCCGACAAAACAACAATGGTAACCAGCGATAGTCCGACCGATAATTCGTAACTGACGATCTGTGCTCCGGAACGCATAGCCCCGATAAGTGAATACTTATTATTACTCGACCAGCCGGCCAGAAGTACTCCTATAACACCCATCGACGAAACTGCCATGATATAAAAAACACCGATATTAAAGTCGATCGCATGAAGGCCTTTTGCAAACGGAATTGCTGCAATGGCAAGAAATGAACAAATGATGACAATGAAAGGGGCAATATTAAAAAGGATCTGATCGGCCTTTTTTATCAAGACCAATTCTTTTAAAAGGAGTTTAATAAGGTCGGCAATTGTCTGGAAGAATCCGTAAGGGCCAACACGGTTTGGACCTATACGGTTCTGCATCAATGCGCAGATGCGTCTTTCGGCAAGCACGAGGTAAAGACCAACGACAGCATAAAAGGCAAGGATAGCAACCCCGATGATAGTCATTTCTATGATCATTGCCCAGAATGAAGGCAGGCTCTCATAGAGGGACTTATCTATCCATTGCGTGAAGGTTGTGAAATCGTATATATCAAACGGCATACTCTATTTTTTTCTTAGCATTATTATTCATCTGTCTATATCAGGAATTATCAGATCCAGCGACCCGCTGGTGGCGACCAGGTCGGCTATCTTCTGACCTGTTACCATGTGATTAAGTGCAGAGAGATTACTGAAATTAGGCGACCTGAATTTGACACGGTAAGGGAATTTATCACCCCGGCTGATAATATACACTCCGAATTCACCACGACATGCCTCCACTCGCTGATAATATTCTCCTTCGGGAAGCTTTATTATCGGCTTCATCTTTGCAGTGAAAGGACCTTCCGGTATATTGTCTATCAATTGTTCAATGATCTTCATTGATTCCCACATTTCATCTATTCTGACAACGTACCTTGCAAATGTATCGCCCTCGTTCCTTAACGCTTCTTTAAAGGTCACTTTGTCATAAGCATGATAGGGGCTGTGTTTTCTGACATCACATGTGTAACCGGAACCGCGGCCGGAAGGACCGGTTAACCCGTAACTGATGGCATCCTCTTTTGAAATTAATCCGATACCTTTGGTGCGAGCCTGAAAGATCACATTCCCTGTAAGTAACTGATTGTATTCAGGGAGTTTTTTCCGGAAATATTTAATAAAAGCCTTTACATTCTTCTGAAAATCCGGATGGATGTCCTGCATCAGTCCTCCGGGAGTATAATAGCTCTGTAAAAGTCTGCTTCCGGTAGTTTCTTCGAAAATATCAAGGATCTTTTCGCGGTCTCTCAACCCATAAAAGAAACAGGTAAGAGCGCCGAGATCCATCCCGAAAGCGCACCACCACAGCTGATGTGAGGCAATACGGCCAAGTTCGTCCATAATAGTCCGTACATACTTTACTCTTTCGGGAACTTCGGTTTCGAGGGCTTTTTCGACTGCAAGGCACACTGCTCCATTGTTCATATGTGACGAAAAGTAATCGAGCCTGTCGGTAAGATGTATGATCTGCTGATAGGTAAGTTTTTCACACATTTTCTCTATTCCGCGATGGATGTACCCGCAGTGAGGTTTTATACCCATGACCTTTTCCCCCTGCAGCGAGGTGACCAGGCGAAGGACACCGTGTGTTGAAGGGTGCTGCGGACCTATGTTTATTACATATTCCTGATGATCAAGATTTACCGGTTCCTTCTCCATATTATCTTTCAACAATATTAATTTCGTCTGTATAATCTTTACGCAGCGGGAATCCCTGCCAGTTTTCATCAAGCAGTATCCTCCTCATGTCGGGGTGATTTGTGAAATCAATCCCGAAAAGGTCAAATACTTCCCGTTCCAGAAATTCTGCAGTCTTCCATATCGGACTAACGCTGTCGATAGTGGGATTTTCCTTGCTTTCGGCTTTTACTTTAAGGACAACGATATGACCGTGGCGTGTGGATGTAAGGTGGTAAACCACCCCAAGTCCGGTACCCCAGTCAACACCGCTCAGGCAGAACAGATAATCAAAGAATGTATCATCAGATTCTTTAAGCGTTTTTGCCAGAGCGACCAGATGGGCAGGAGCTATGGTAGCTTCGGTATATTGTTTCCCGACGACAACTTCAGCATTGGGAACAATTGAAAGTATTTTTTCCTTTAATTGATCGTTCGTCATTTGGGTAAAGATTTCTTTTTCTTTTTACTACGTAATTTTTTCCACTGTTCCGCTTTGATCTTACGCTGAAGCTGCATAACACCGTAAAGCAAAGACTCGGGCCGGGGCGGACAACCGGGAACAAAAACATCAACAGGTATCACATGCTCGGCACCCTTTACAACATGATAAGAATTATAGAAGAAAGGACCTCCGGATATTGCACATGCTCCCATTGCAATAACATATTTCGGATCCGACATCTGGTCGTACAACCTTTTTAATACCGGAGCCATTTTATTGGTGATCGTACCGGCAATAACTATAACATCCGCCTGGCGTGGACTGGCGCGGTACACTTCGATACCGAACCTCGCAAAATCGTGACGGGAAGCCCCGGCAGCCATCATTTCAATCCCGCAGCAGCTTGTGGCAAATGTAAGAGGCCATACCGAGTTGGAACGACCCCAGTTCATAATATTATCCAGCGTGGTCATAACGAAATTATTGCTTCCGCTGGCGAAGATCTCAAGGGTTTCGTTATCCTTGAAATCCTCATATTTCATGTTCTTTACAGTGATCTTTTTTAATCCCATATAAGCGCTTTTTTCTTCCAGGCGTACATAAGGCCGGCGATGATAATCAAGAAGAATATAAGAATTTCGATGAAGCCTACCGTACTAACCTCTCTCATAACTACAGCCCACGGGAACAGGAAGACGGTTTCGACATCGAAAACCAGGAACAGAATTGCAAAGAGGTAGTAACCGACATTGAACTGGAGCCATGTAATACCTGTTGTCTGGATACCGCATTCGTATGCTTCAGCTTTTTGCGGGTTTACAGAGGTTGGCGCTACAAATTTCGAAAAGAGTACGGCGCCACCGACCAGTACAACTGCAACGATAAAAAACAGGATCAATGATTCAGCGCTCATAACTTTACTTTTTATAAATCAGAACGCAAATATAAATATTACCTTTTTTGTTTCTACTATTTGGCTTATTTTTTTTAACAACAGATTACAGATATGATTTTCTGCATAATAATTGTATAATTAATAAAAATGTGTTGTTAAACAGTTTGACCAAAGTCATCTTTCAACTTTTACAATTGCTCATTGAAAATTTGGAATTGAGAATAAAAAAAAGTGATCAATGCCAAACAAACAACGAACAATGTACAAGTATCATTCACCGTTTAGATCCTTCGCTACACTCAGGATCAATTCCACATCAATTTTATCTGCGCTTCGCTTGTTAAAATTGTGTGTCATTGAAATTGAGCATTTGACATTGTTCATTAAAACGATTACAATTATATTTATGTTATAAATATATCAGACGCAATTGCTGCCCGGGGCTGTCTCAAAACTGTTCCCGTTGTGATTTTCAGCGACTTTCTCCCTTTAGGGCGGGGCAAAAAGTCGATGAAAATCACAACGGGAACAGTTTTGAGACGGCCCCGCAACTGAGATGTTTTTGCTCTATGCAAAGCATCGCTCAGAAATGAGAATAATTGATACTGCGAAAAAAATCAGCCGTCCTTCGACACGGCCTTAACACATATCAGTCAAGCAAATTCTAAGGGTGGGCCGGCTCAGGATGACTGATTTTTTTGCGCGCGCGCTGGTGTTCATGTTGAGCGACAGATAAAATAAATACCAATTATTATAACAGCAACTGCCAATATTTTAATGATCGTTTTCTTCTCAAATTTCTGCAATTCCGTTACTGCATTTATTTTCTCTTCCACCATCGGATCATTAAAATGCAGATCAAGCGCTTCCTTATAATACTTTTTTGCAGGAGAATACTGTTCTATTTTCAAAAAATCCTCTGCCCTTCTGATGCAGTCATTAAACTTCATTTCCCGGGGACTCAGGTTAGCTGTTTCTTCGTGATGATCTGACATATTAAAAATAATTGAAGGTTATTCAGGCACAAAGTTAGTGGTAAATTTCTTAATAAATAATGTTGGCTTATAATTTAATATGAGTTAAATATTTACACCCGGATCCGTTTTTTCTCTTGATAAAAAAATCTTCTTATCCGTACTGATTATCAGTGGGACTTTTTCAACATCCACATTACTTGTATCCAGGCCATAAGACTTTTCTTCGGACATACCGATTTTTTTAAGGACATCGTAACTATCCATTATAAACTGATTAAAAATATTAAAATCAAAATCATATCCCTGAACCCTGTCGGTTAAAATAAAACGGAAGTCTCCCGGCACAGAATGTTTGTGAAGTGAAGGATAACGGGATGAAATATCTACTTCTTTATTTGTAACCAGATCTTCAACAGCTTTTCTGAAGTAAAGGTTGATCTTGGTAGGAACTTTAAACCCGATCTTAAAATCTATCCTTATGAGTGTTTTGGGGATAATGGTTGTGACTTTATAGCTCATAGTGTGAGGTTCATCAACAATGTCAAGATGTATCAGCCAATAGACATCGGCTCTTTTGGGTTTTTTATTGAAAATTGAATAGATGACTTTTCTTTCGATTTCATGTAATGATTTAGCGCGTGTAAAGTAAACAAGATTTGTAGCGTATTTGCTTATGGTCTCATCATCTTTCATATCCTTAAGCATTGGGATATAATCATCAATATTCACGAATTTTGTCAGGCTGTTCTTTATCTTTCTTCCTTTATACCAGACGAACATAATAAAGAACAATACTCCTGCTATTAACAATGTTACCCATCCGCCATGAATAAATTTAAACATATTGGCAATAAAAAATGAGCCCTCGATAAAAAAGTAAACACTTAAAAATCCCATTATCAGCCAATAGGGCCTTCGTTTTATAAAGAAATAATAGCTCATTATAAATGTAGTCATCATTTCTGTAATAGTAATTGCCAGACCATAAGCGGCCTCCATATTACGTGATTCTCTGAAAAATAATATTACGAAAACGCAGGCAACGTACAGAATCTTATTAATGCTGGGAATATAGATCTGACCTTTGTTGTCGGAAGGATGGCTGATCCTGATAAGAGGCCAGAAATTAAGCAATATTGCCTGATTCACGATAGAAAAAGATCCGCTGATAAGGGCCTGACTGGCAATTATAGCAGCAGAGGTAGAAATTATATGCCTGTGAATAAAAACCAGTGAGGCATGATCCCGAAAAAAGAATTTGTTTCGGGAGTGACAACCGGATTCAAAAGTAACCATGCGCCCTGCCCCAGATAATTCAGGATCAAAGATATTTTTACAAATATCCATGCTGTTCTTATATTTTTTATTCCGCAATGCCCCAGATCGGAATACAAGGCCTCCGCTCCTGTAACACAAAGGAAAACAGCGCCCAGCAATATAAATCCGCCCGGGTGATTAACCAGCAACTGAAATCCATAATTCGGATTAAAAGCCTTAAGAACAACAGGGTTCTGAGTGATCCATGACAGACCCAGAACACTTATCATTATAAACCAGATTATCATGACCGGGCCAAAAAACCTTCCCAGAAAGTTTGTACCAAATTGCTGTATAAAAAACAAGGCAGATATTATCACCAATACTATAGGTAAAACCGGAATATTCGTGTTTACAAGTTTTAATCCTTCAATTGCCGAAACAACTGTAATTGCAGGGGTGATAATACCATCTGCCAGCAGCATACAAGCGCCGATAATTGCCAGGATATATATCCATTTTGATTTGCGCCTTACGAGAGCATATAATGCCAGAATTCCACCCTCACCTTTATTATCAGCACGCAATACAATAAAGATATATTTAATAGTGGTCTGAATAGTAAGGGTCCATATTATACATGATAATCCACCTAAAATGATTTCTTCATTTACAGCGCCCGACCAGCTTACTATAGCCCGTAATACATACAGCGGAGATGTAGCAATATCGCCAAAGACAATACCGAGAGTTATAACTACTCCCAGAAAACTTAGCTTTGAGATATTTGTTGTTTTCATTTATAAAACAATAGAGCGTTAAAATTACATATTAATCAGAATACTGAATCATTAAATCAATTTTTTTTTTTTTTGATATCTATAAACCTCAACCGCCTCTGCGGGAATCCTTTCCTGCGGGGCGAGCTCTATGCCTGTAAAGCGCCAATTCACAATTTTCAAAAAACAAATAATTTCCAATAATCAATTTTTCAAATATCAAACAAGGAGAGCACAGTAGTATTATTCCGCAATCTTTACATAATTGTTTTGGAATTTGATTTTTTGTAATTGGAATTTATTTGAAATTTGTTTTTTGATTATTGGTTTTTTAGTTTATTGCGTAATTTTGGTTAATAACCCACAGAACAAAACTTTTTATTATTTTTGATGAAATAATCCATTTAAAACAGAACTCTATGAGAATTTTATTTGTAATTCTATCCCTTGCAATTTCTGTCGGTGCAATCCGGAATGAAGCTTCGGCACAAGATTCAAAAGACCTCCTGATAGCACAGGCAGGATATAAGTGGAATAAAACCGACTGGAATATTATTGATACTATTGTTTACACGTATGATCCCAACAATAATTTATCAACGGAATGTTCACAGGAGTGGAAAAGCACAACCAAAGCTTTAGTGAACAGTAAAAAACATACTTATACTTATGATGCCAATAATAATAAGACATCCGATCAGTGTCAAAAATGGGACGTTACCGGCAAAACTTTCGTAAACTATACAAAAGAGACCTATACATACGATGCCAAAAATAATAAAACCACCTGTTTATATCAGTACAGGAATGATCTGAGTTTTGCTTTTGAAAATAAAAAAAAACATATTTATACTTATGATGCCATGAACAATCTGACATCAGACGCAGAGCAACGTTGGGACGATAACAGCAAAACATTTGTAAATTATACCCAGCAGACTTTTACATATGATTCCCTGAACCTCAAAACAACAATGCAGCTTCAGGACTGGAACAATAAAACCAGGGCTTTTACTTTTAATTGCGAACAGACATTTACTTATGACAGCAAGAATAACCTGAATGAACAGCAGGAGGTAGTTATAGACAGAAACAGCAATTCTAATATCAATAACTGGAAGCGCATTTATACGTACGATAAAAATAATAATCTTGTATCAGAACTGTGGCTGATATGGGACGAATCCCAAAAAGATTTTGTTAATAGCAGTAAAGTTTCATATACTTATGATTCATTTAAAAATCTAACAACAAAATCAGAGCAGGAAGTTTCGGAAGAAAACAATGAAGTTTTTACGAACAAGATAAAATGGACATATACTTATGATCCGAATAATAATCTTTTGACCGTATTGGTACAATCATGGGACAATACAAGCAAGACATATTTAAATACCGGTATAAGAAAGTATTATTATAAGAGTCCTGATAAATAATGAATGACTTTAATAATTGACGACGAATGACGCTTGCCCATACTTGACATGAAAGAAAAAAAAGAATACATTTGTAAAGAACATAATAGCATAAGTGCGAAATGTTACCGACGATGCAAATAAAAAATTATCTTGATCATAACATAAAAGTGCGGCGTCAGCACTATAAACACTGATAAAAGCAAAATGAAAACAAAATTTTTACTCTTCGTATTTTGTATTGCAACTTTCAGTTTTACTCTGCTTACATTCAACTCCAATGCACAAGCGCCTGACTGGGCCTGGGCAAAAAGCGCAGCAGGAAGTGATAACGAGGTAGCTAAATTTGTTGCTGCTGATGCTTCAGGTAATACCTATGTGGCCGGATCTTTCGCTCCTTCGTCGGGAACGTTTGGTTCTTCAACTGTGTCCAATACAGCTGCGGGTTATGTTGAAGTGTTCAGT
>CAZEWB010000115.1:1410-8721 GCA_964515655.1 uncultured Bacteroidales bacterium | reverse complement strand
TGTGTTGGGTGTGTTTGGGTTTGTTTTGGGGTATCAGCATATATCGCAGGAACAGGTATTGACATTACAACAATATAATTACAAACACCGCGCCGGATCAGACAGTTGCTCTTACAGGAAATGGTGCTACATCTGTCAGCGGAACATATCCCAACTTCACTGTCAGCAGCACCGACAACAATACAACATATACTGCAGGTACGGGAATAAATATTAACGGAAGTAACCAGATATCAAACACCGCTCCGGATCAGGTTGTAAGTATGAATAACGGAACTGGTATAACCGTAAGCGGAACATATCCTTCATTTACAGTAAGTAATACATTACCCGATCAAACCGTTGCAATTACCGGTGGCGGTGCAACAACAGTAATAGGAACATATCCGAACTTCACTATTTCAAGTACAGATAATAATACTGAGTATAGTGCCGGAACGGGAATAGGGATTTCAGGAAATACCATAAATAACACAGCACCCGACCAGACTGTAATCGTCACGGGAACCGGCGCAACGACTGTAACAGGGACATATCCCAATTTTACTGTGAACAGCGCAGATAATAATACGACTTATACGGCTGGAACAGGCCTTAACCTGACGGGAACAACATTTTCAAATGCAGCGCCCGACCAGACAGTTACATTAAATACAGGAACCGGAATTACCGTTTCGGGAGCATACCCTGATTATACAATTACAAACAGCGCTCCTAATCAACCTGTTTCTATAACAGGAAGTGGTTCAACAAATGTTACGGGAACATACCCGAATTTCACTGTAAGCAGTACTGATAATAATACAACGTATACGGCAGGAACCGGATTAGCTTTAACCGGCACATCATTTTCTCATAATGCACACACAGGTGATGCAACTGGAGCAACCGCGTTAACTGTTACAGGAATACAGGGTCGTCAGGTTACAACAAGTGTCCCGGGCGACAACCAGATATTAAAATGGAGTACGGCAAACAACCGCTGGGAGCTTGGCGAAGATCAGCTTGGCGCAGCAGGAACTAATGATGGTGTTGTAACAAGTATAAATGTAACCGGGACAACAACAAAGACAATAACTCTTACACGTTCACAAAGCCTTAGCGATCTCACAGCAATTTTTACCGATGAAGGTTCTGTATACACAGCAGGAACCGGAATTGATATCACTGGTAATACAGTAACTAATACCGCTCCCGATCAGACTGTAGTATTAACAGGTACAGGGTCATCTACTGTTACGGGAACATATCCGAACTTTACTGTGAACAGTACTGATAATAATACAACCTATACAGCGGGAACCGGATTAACTCTTACGGGAACAGAGTTTACTCATAATGCGCATGGAGGGGATGTGACCGGAACAACAAATCTTTCGGTTACAGGTATTCGTGGTATCAATGTTTCAAGCACTGCTCCTGTATCTGGACAGATAATGAAATACAACGGTATCCGCTGGATGATGGAAGCTGATGAAAATACTACTTATACAGCAACAGGAACCGGGCTAAGTCTTACAGGAACATCATTCACCAACACAGCCCCTGATCAAACCGTAACACTCACTCAGGGAGGGTCAACAATAATTTCAGGATCTTATCCTAACTTCACTATAAGTAGTACTGATCTAAATACAACATATTCAGCAGGAACCGGCCTTACGCTCACAAGTACTACGTTTGCTCACGATGTTCACAGTGGTGATGTTAGTGGTACTACAAGTTTATCTGTTACCGGCATACGTGGCCGTTCAGTCTCAACAACAGCTCCGACAAGCGGGCAAATATTAAAATATAATGGAACAAACTGGGATCCTGCAGCCGATGATAATACTACATACACAGCCGGAACGGGATTAAGTTTAACCGGAACACAGTTTGTCAATACAGCGCCCGACCAGACTGTGACACTTACACAAGGTGGTGCAACAACAATTACCGGCACTTATCCTAACTTCACCATAAGTAGTACTGATAATAATTCCGGTGGAACTGTTACATCAATAGCCACAGGGGACGGAATTACCGGAGGAACAATTACATCTACTGGAACTCTTGGATTGACCGGTCAGGCTCTTGCACTTCATAATCTTGCCACAAATGGTATTATCGTACGCACATCTGCAGGCAATGTTACTGCCCGTACAATTACCGGTTCAACAGGGATTTCAGTTACAAATGGGAACGGGGTCAGTGGTAATCCCACACTCACACCTGTTTTTGGAACAACCACAGGAACTATTGCTGAAGGTACACATACTCACACCGCATACGGTGCTGCTGGAACTAATGGAATGGTTCAATTTAACAATAACGGAAATTTCGGTGCTACTGCAAATTTATTCTGGGATAATACTAATACCCGTCTTGGAATTGGAACCAATGCTCCTGCAGGTATGATGGTGGTAAAACAAACAACAACAACTCCGTCAACAGAACCATTATTTGAAGTAAGAGATAAAGACGGCCTGCAGGTATTTGCAGTTTACGAGGACAGCGTAATGATCTACGTCAGCGACGATGCCGCAAAAACGAACAAGGGAGCTTTTGCAGTAAGTGGCCGTAATACGGCAAAGACGCCTACAAACGAATATCTGAGGGTCACACCGGATAGCGTCAGGGTATTTATAGATGAGGATTTTGTTGCAACCGGCGAAACACGTGGCGGTTTTGAAGTGGGTGGATTCAGTGCTTCTAAATCCGGAGAAAGTAGCTTCTTCAATATTGAAGCAGGTAATAGCCCTGAGGTAATTCTTACAAGTGAGCCGCGTGTATTGTGGTATCCCGCTAAAGAAGCATTTATGGCCGGTCGTGTTCTGATTCAGAGTGTCGACAGCGTAGGTCTTAATTCCTGGGCCACAGGTTTTGAATCGCGTTCTATAGGAAATTATTCACAGGCACTTGGTTTCAGTGCCCGTGCATATGGATTGAATTCGACCGCTATCGGAAGATATGCAAACGCTACGGGAACAAATTCTATAGCAATTGGGGACTCTGCACAAGCCAGAGGTATTGGATCTTATGCTATCGGTTCAGTAGGTAGGGACTCGTTAGGCAACTCCCTTGGATTTCCGACTGTTGCTATAGGAAATCATTCTTTTGCATTTGGACTTGGAGCTACATCTACAGCGCTCGGAGCTTTTTCTTTGGGAATAAATACCCTTGCCAGTGGTATTAATTCAACAGCCATTGGTAACGGAACAGAGGCTAGTGGCAAGTTCTCTTTTGCCGGAGGAGATAACAGTGAAGCATGGGGGAGATCATCTGTTGCCATTGGCTATATGTGTCAATCCGGAAATTATGCTTTTGCTGCAGGAAATGGTTCGGTTGCAAGCGGAAATTATTCTGCTGCACTGGGAAGCTCCTTTGCCGAGAATCAGGGAGCTTTTGCAACAGGTATCCTTTGTACTGCAAACGGAGTTGGATCTACTGCAGTCGGACAGGAAAATTTGTCTTCTGGACAAAGTTCTTTTGCTAGTGGATTTATGTCTGTTGCTTCAGGTGATCAGTCTGCTGCAATCGGTGAGACAAATGTCGCCAGTGGCGATCAATCTATTGCTTTCGGTTCATTTAATACTGCTTCCGGCTATATGTCAATGGCGTTTGGCAGCCACACTATCGCCAGTGGTACATTGTCAGAAAGTCATGGCAAGGGAATCCGTGCATCAGGCATGTATACTATTGCCTATGGACTCGGCGACTACACCGGTACTATCGTTACAGATAGTAGTGTCTTTGTCATTATGGGCGGTGATGTAGGTATCGGGACAATTTCACCTCAATATATGCTTGATGTTGCCGGAACATCAAATCTAAACAAGTCTATTGCAACAGGTACTGCCTTATATGTAAACAGTAACCCTGCTGTCGGGCTATATGCTACATATTTTGACTGGGGAGCTACAGGGTATTTCAATTATTTCCATGACAATGTCGGAATTCGCACAACAAGTCCCAGCTATGATCTTGGCATAAAATTTAAAAGTGCCGGAGATACCGCCTCTATCGGGGTGGAGCGAATTAATGTTATTACTGCATCCAATGCAGGCCTTATCGTTACTGCAGGAGGTGGACGGTCAGGTGGTACGAATGCCGCTGGGGGTAAATTGGTTCTTAAATCCGGAACATCTACTGGTACAGGTTCTTCTGATATTGCTTTTTACACAGCTACTGCCGGAGCTTCCGGAACAACTGATAATCTACCTACTCAAAAAATGGTAATTCGCGGTAATGGCCGTGTGGGTATCGGAACAGTAACTCCCGTAACAGTTCTGGAAGCTGAAGCGGATGGTGCAACAGTTGCAACTTTCGACAGGGCATCATCAGATGGAACTATACTGGCATTTCAGCGCGATGGAGCACAGCAGGGGACAATATCTGTAGCAGCAGGTGTTGTTTCTTACAATGCTTTTACCGGATCGCATTATGGTATCACAAATGAAAATATTGAAATGGGAAAACTTGTGGTCTTGAACGGTTCCAATTCATACCTGAATGGAAATACTTATTCCGAAATATTGTACGGCATATCTGAATGTAATACAGAAAACGCCCCCGATGTACTGGGCGCATTCCTGCATATTCAGGACGAGGCCATTCCATACTGTACTGAAAATCCTTATCTTGTTATGGCAGTCGGAAACGGTGTTATGTGGGTGGCTGATTATGGTGAAAATCTTAAAACCGGGGATTATCTTATTGCTTCTTCAGTCTCAGGACATGCTATGAAAGATAACGGAGAATATGAAGTCGCCAATGTCATTGCCAGAGTTGCCGAACCGGTTGAATGGGGAAATGTGACGACAGAAATAAACGGCGTGAAACATAAACTGGTTTCGGTTTTCTTCGAGAACTTCAAACTGTATCATTACGAAACAAGAATTCAGAATCTCGAACAGCAGATAGATAAGATAAATGCAAAGCTGGGAGAATCTGCCAGTAAGTAATAATGGAAAATTTATAAAGGAGAACCGCATATTTTTGCGGTTTTTTTTAATGATTTAAATTTATCATTATCTTTGTTTAAAATAGTTATTATGAAAAAGATATTATTCCTATTGTTTTCTTGTCTGGCTGTTGAATTTTCATATTCCCAGACACCTGATTCTTTCACATATCAGGCTGTCGTCAGAGATGCCGGTGGAGCAGTAATTGCAAACCAGCCTGTCGGAATACAGGTAAATATTATCCAGGGGGCATTACCCGGAACGTCTGTATATGTTGAAACATTCACAATTACTACAAATGGATTCGGTCTTGTGAATATGTCGGTCGGAACAGGAAACGTGCAGAGTGGAGATATTACAACGATCGATTGGCCTTCTGGTCCGTTTTACCTAAACGTAGGAATAGATATTTCCGGAGGAACTTCTTATACCGATATGGGAACCGTGCAACTATTAAGTGTTCCTTTTGCCCTTCATGCAAAAACAGCAGAAAACGGTTTCAGCGGTAATTATTCCGATCTTACTAATAAACCATTGCTCGCCGGTGACGTAACAGGTCAGATAGAATCAAATACTGTTACCGGAATTCAGGGAATGGATATTTCAACTAACGTTCCTGCAAACGGACAGGTATTAAAATGGAACAATGTTTCTCAAATATGGGAACCCTCCGACGATGAGTTAGGCGCAGCAGGAACAACCGATGGAGTTGTAACAGGCGCTTCTTTTTCGGGAACAACCACAAAAACATTAACACTTATCCGTTCCAACGGACTAGGTGACATTACTGCTGTTTTTACAGATATGGTTGATGATGCCGATGCCGATCCCACAAATGAATTACAGTCGCTTAGTGTAACAGGCAATGACCTTATAATTTCCAGCGGAAATTCTGTAACTCTTCCACAAACCACATATTATCCGGGATCAGGAATAGATATTAATGCCAGTTTTCAGATAACCAATACTCTTCCCGACCAGCCTGTAACTATATCAGGTAATACAGGAATAAGTGTAACCGGCACATATCCTGATTTTACAGTTACAAATACTCAGCCCGATCAGGCAGTAACGCTTACGGGAAATGGCGCTACAACAGTTTCGGGCACATATCCGAATTACACTATCAGCAGTACTGACAACAATACAACTTATACTGCAGGAACAGGGCTTACACTTTCGGGAACAGAATTCAGCCATAATTCGCACAGTGGTGATGTAAGCGGGACAACTGCTCTAACGGTCACAGGGATTCAGGGAAGAAATGTTTCAACGAATATTCCTGCAAACGGGCAAATACTTAAATGGAGTACGACCAACAACAAATGGGAGCCTTCGGACGACGAACTTGGCGCTGCCGGAACAAATGATGGTGTTGTTACAAGTGTTGCAGTTACCGGTACCACGTTAAAGACAATAACATTAACGCGTTCCCAGAGTCTTAGCGATTTAACGGCTACTTTTAACGACGAAGGTTCCGTTTATACTGCCGGTACAGGAATTGATATTACCGGAACAACAGTAACGAATACTGCCCCTGATCAGACTGTAACGCTGACACAGGGAGGAGCAACAACCATAAGCGGAACCTATCCTAACTTTACTATCAGTAGTACCGACAATAATACGACATACACGGCCGGCACCGGCCTTACACTTGCCGGAACACAGTTCGCTCACGATGCTCATAGTGGTGATGTTACGGGCACATCAGGCCTGACTGTGACAGGTATCAGGGGCAGAACGATCACTTCAACGGTTCCTGCAAGTGGCCAGATATTAAAATTCAATGGCACGAACTGGGCTCCTGCAGCAGATGATAACACCATATATTCAGCAGGTACAGGTCTGAACCTTTCCGGCAATCAGTTCTCTGCCCAGTTTGGAACAACCGCGACAACAATTGCTGCCGGAAATCATGCTCACACCGCATACGGTGCTGCAGGAACTAACGGAATGGTTCAGTATAATAATAACGGCGCTTTCGGAGCAAATGCAAACCTGTTCTGGGATATTACAAATACCAGACTTGGCGTAGGAACAAACGCTCCATTAGCTATGATGGAAGTAAAACAAACAACCACAATGCCGGTTAACGGGCCATTGTTTGAAATTAAAAACCGCCTGGGACAAACTGTTTTTGTGGTTTACGAAGACAGCGTCAGAATTTATGTGGGTGATGATGCTGCTAAAACCAACAAAGGCGCGTTTGCAGTCAGTGGACGAAATACTGCAAAGCAGGTAACACATGACTTTTTCACAGTAACCCCGGATAGTGTCAGGGATTACTGTGAAAAAGTCATGTGTTACCTGCTTTGCAGTATTTCGTCCACTGACCACAAACACACCAAACACACCCAACACA
>CAZEWB010000115.1:0-1400 GCA_964515655.1 uncultured Bacteroidales bacterium | reverse complement strand
GCACTATGGGCGGCTTTGCAGTTCAATCGTTCGGTAGCGGGCAGAGAAAAGATTATATGAGCGTTTATGTAGATACCGCAGAAATTATCAATCCCTCTGTTTCAAGAGTTCTGTGGTATCCTTCCAAAGAGGCATTTATGAGTGGGAGAGTGCTTGTGCAGGATCACGACAGTGTAGGTATAAATTCATGGGCAACGGGTTATGAATCCAGATCGATAGGTGATTATTCGCAAGCTCTCGGATACAGGGCAAGGGCAAAAGGAAAGAATTCCACAGCAATAGGACGTTATGCAAATGCCGCTTCAAATAATTCATTTGCATTTGGAGATTCTGCCCAGGCTGTTGGTGTTGGCTCTTATGCCTTCGGTTCTGTAGGACGTGATACTACAGGCCAATCTACACATATTCCTACAAGAGCTTATGGTGATTATTCGTTTTCGATAGGATTGGGAACCAGAACCGATTCAACAAATGCCTTTGCTTTCGGTAATAACACATGGGCCAGAGGCGTAAGCTCAACTGCGTTTGGATACGAATCTGTTGCAAGCGGACGTTATTCAATTGCAGGCGGATTCAGATGCGGAACTTTCGGAAGATCTGCCATCGCTTTAGGTGAAGAAACATATGCCGGGAAAAACGCAGTTGCGCTTGGTATATATCAATATGCCCCAGATGAAAATGCAATTGCTATCGGTCAGTATAACTTTGCTGAATCACCAGGTGCTGTTGCTGTCGGATATGCAAATGATCTGCAGGGTTCCACCTATGCCTTTGGTGATTATAACCAGTCAATAGCAGGAATTTATGGCGCTTATGCACTGGGATCTTCGAATTTAACATTTAATAGTCATACTTTGGCTCTCGGAAACGGGAATGAAGTTCATAACGATTATAGTATTGCACTAGGTAATTATCTGGTATCTAGTGGCGTTGGCTCAATGGCGTTGGGAAACCAAAATACTGCCAGCGGAAACTATTCGACCTCTATCGGATTTGGAATAACAACTTCAGGACAATACTCAGTTGGAATATCTTTAAATAATGCAAGTACTACTTTGGCTCAATCCAACACAATGGCAATAATGGGCGGAAACGTTGGAATTGGAACAGTTACTCCTTATACAAAACTTGAAGTAAATGGTGTAACCAAAAGTATAACAACATCCGGAGCTGATGCATATTCGGGTCAATTCCAATCATGGGCCGGAGGTACAGCTCAGGGACAAATTGCTGCTTATTCTTTTTATCCGACATTTCAGGGAACTGGCGATAACGGTCAACGCAGGGCCGCAGATATTGCCGGTGGTTTTAATGGTGGTGCCTGGGGAACTGAATATATGTCTTTTAATGTTGGTAATAACGGAGTTTCAAATGATGGACAGCTTTTTACAAGTGAAAAG
>CAZEWB010000114.1:0-8723 GCA_964515655.1 uncultured Bacteroidales bacterium | reverse complement strand
AAGTAATATAGGCTATGCTTGCGGTATTTGGGAAACTACTAACTTCATCCAGAAAAACACCCGTAGCACCATCAGCAGCAATAGCGTTTACCCGGGCAATATTTGCCGTCAGATCATCTTCTGATGTTCCGTATTCAGTTCCTTCATAGCCACCTGTAATATACGAAAACACCTGTATCCCTAAAGGAGTGTATTCTGAAGGCAAACAGCCTCCCCCCCAGTACCCGCCGGGAGTGTTATCAATTAAAATGTCAGGAAGGGCAGCTTTAATAGCAGTCATGTCTGCATTTGGAAAATTATCATTGTGGTAGCAATAGTCGATAAGACAAATTTTAGGACGACATGGGTTTAATTGTGCATTCACCGAAAAGCTTACAAGAATTAAAATTGCCAAAAGATAAATACTTTTCATTTTGTTTTGTCAGTGATTATAGTGCTGACTCCGCACTTTATATTTTCTAATTATTTATCAAATCTAGTTTTTTTCCGTTTGGTTGCATATAAAACAATTCGCTAACATCAACTCGTTAATGTTATATTTACCCTGATAGTAACAAAGGTGAAATATATACATGCTGTAATACGGCAATTTGGCAACTTGTTCATGTTTTTCATCCGATTGGGATATTTTTAAGGTATAACCTTCACTTCGTTACACTAACAAAAAAAACTATTTTTCGTTATAGCAAAAAAAATGATTATTTATGTTTTTCAATTTCTTCTTTTGAAAGACCTGTATATTTAATAATTTTTTCAATGGATTCACCATCTTTAAGCATTTGTAATGCTATTTTTATTTTTTCGTTTTTCTCGCCTGTTAATTCACCAACTTTATAATTAGAGACTATTAAACTTCTTTCGTAGCGCTGATGTTCAATATAGTTTTCATATTCTTTTCTTTCGGCTTCACTAAGCTTTAAAATATCCAATTGTTTTTTTGCCTCTTTAAGACCTTTTGCTTTAAATTCATCTTTGATTTCATCTTTCTTTAAAAAGTATATCCATTCATCCAACGTGTCTTTGGCTATATCGTTAAACTGGTTAACTTTTATTACGTAATATTCAGGGTAAATTTTAGAAATATTTTCAGTATGGTATAAAGCTTCCTGCTCTTTCGATAATTTTAAAATATCATGTGTATGCAATCCTTTGAACCGGGTTATACCATGGTAAATATAATCATTCCCTTGTCCTAAATCAAAGTAAACAATGTTAATTGATATTATTTTTTTTATTTGCGCATGATCCATTCCTTCATCCAGATTGTTAACCAGTAAAATGGAAGCGCCAAATAAAATCCGCAATAAATAATCGTGTTCCTGGTTGTTTTGTATTTCAATAATAATTAATTCGCCCTTGCTGTTCTGGACAAGTAAATCAACCTTGTTGAATTTTTGGTACTGATTCAGTTTATTGCTTTCGCTTTCAAGAATGCTTTCAATTTTTATGTCTTCATTGAGCAACTCGGATAAAAAGCCTTCAAGAATACCGAAATTGGCTTTGTTCCTTAAAAGTCTTTTTACTGCCCAGTCAAAACGTATTAAATTTTTCATAATCAATGCTAAATATGTCAATTACAAAAGTACAATTAACTATTTACTTTTCAAAAAACCATACCGTTAAATATCGGTAGCCCAACCCATCAACTTTATACCCGAATAGTTACAAAATTTTTAATTCGAGTCTTTCCCAGCCTTCTTGAGCGGATAACTTTTTCAGCGTTTGCCTTGCTTAAAAAGCGGATCGGGTTTGCCTGTTATGCTGTTCCTTTTCACATCCCTTTTAGCAGCTTTTGCGGCTCTTTTTTCCTTCAGATTTTTCTGAGGGGCTTTTTTAACCGACTTTTCTTTGCCTTCTTTTTCTTTTGACATGATATTGCTGACTAAATTTTATCTCGTTTTCTTTCCATCGGAACAATACCGGCCATTTCACCAATAATGTTAACCAGTTCTGTGCCTGTAGGAATTACAATTTTTGTATTGTTTTCAAGTGATGCTTCAAGAGCTTCAAGCTTTCTCAGCATTTGCGCATTTCCGACAAAAAATTTATCTGCAGCTTCGTTCACCAGTTTAATTGCTTCTGCTTCTCCTTCGGCATGCAATATCTTTGATTGTTTAAAGCCTTCTGCTTCTTTGATCTTTGCTCGTTTTATCCCATCAGCAACTGTTTCGGCAGCAGTTGCTGAATCGATCGCGGCAATTTTTTCATTCTCGGCCTTTACCACTTTGTTCATTGTTTCCTGCACGTCCTTTGGCGGGTCTATCTCTTTTAATTCTGTTCGTACGATTTCAATTCCCCAGCTTTGAGTTTCTTCGTGCAATGTTTTGTATAGCTCAGCGTTGATCTTGCCACGCTCACTGTTGGCCGACTTTAATGTAAGCGTACCGATGATATTACGCAAAGTAGTACGGGCAAGGTTTACTATCTGCCACTTATAATTGTTCACATTGTATATAGAGCCCTTTACGCTTGTTTCATCAGATTTTACCTTGAAATATACCTGGGCATCAACACGCGCATTCAGATTGTCATTGGTGATGATTTCCTGCGGTTCGGCATCTATCATCTGTTCAGTTACGTTTACCAGATAAATCTTGTCGATCATCGGAATTATCCAGTGAAATCCGGGGCTGGCAAACTTATAATACTTACCGAGTCTCTCTATCAGTCCTCTTTGTGTAGGTCTTATTATTTTGATCCCGATAAAAAACAACAGGAGTAAAGCTCCCAATACATACAAATAACTCGTTTCCATTTTTTCGTTTTTTAAGTTTTTATTAAAGTGATGTTCTCAAAGGTACTATTATTTTATTCATTTACAAATTAATCCACTAATTTCCAAATCCTAAATTTCAAATCTCAAACAAATTCAAAACGGGTTTGACCTGGTTTTGAAATTTGATTTTGGGTTTTTGAAATTGTTTGGAAATTGGTTCTTCGAATTTGAGATTTTCACTTTAGGTTAGTTCCGATGCTTCCATGATCCCCATATACTATACATGAAACGGGGAAAATTGCTGCATTTTTGTTAATGGTTTATAGGTTGGGCAGCTGGTTAGGTTAAAAGTAGCCGGTCTGTTGTCAAAATACCTAAAACAATAGCCCATTGACTAAACCAGTTGCTCAACCTTTTAACCTTTAACCTGGTTAATACAATTGATGCGGAATATATCCCCTTTGCAGTATAAATGCTTTTGCTTCGTTTTACCCCGGGGGTACGATGGAAGGTCGAAAAAACTACTTCACAGTTTTAACCTCAAATTTCTCAGTCCTATAAACTTCCATTGGTGCACATGTACAAACCAGGTTTCGGTCGCCAAAGGCATCGTCAATTCGGCTTACTGTTGGGAAAAATTTATTATCGCGTACCCACGGAAGCGGAAATGCTGCTTTCTCGCGGGAATAAGGATGCTCCCATCCGTCGTTGATAACATCCTCGGTTGAATGTGGAGCGTTCTTAAGCACATTATTGTTCGCATCTGCTTTGCCTTCCTGAATTTCCGTGATCTCCTTATAAATGTTTTCCAGCGCATCACAGAAACGGTCGAGTTCCTGAAGCGATTCGCTTTCTGTAGGCTCTACCATCAGTGTGCCGTGAACCGGGAATGATAAGGTCGGCGCATGGAATCCATAGTCCATCAGGCGTTTTGCAATGTCAGACTCAGTTATATTGGCCATAGCTTTGAATTTATGGCAGTCGAAAATCATTTCGTGTGCACAAAAACCGTTTTTACCAGTGTACAGAACGTCGAATTGCTTTTTAAGACGTGCAGCAATATAGTTGGCATTGAGAATAGCAAACTTTGTGGATTCGGTAAGACCTTTTCCGCCAAGCATCGAAACATAAGCATGAGAAATTGTAAGTACCAAGGCGCTTCCGAAAGGAGCAGCAGAAACAGATCCGACGCCTTTCTCTCCGCCTGTTTTAATTACAGGATGCTGAGGCAAATATTTAGCAAGGTGTTCTGCGCAAAGTATCGGACCAACTCCCGGACCGCCACCGCCGTGAGGAATTCCAAAAGTTTTGTGAAGATTAAGGTGACATACATCAGCGCCAATCGTTGCAGGGCTGGTAAGTCCGACCTGTGCGTTCATATTGGCCCCATCCATATAGACCTGTCCTCCATACTGGTGGATCATTCCGCAGATCTCAATTATTGCATCTTCAAAAACGCCGTGAGTTGACGGGTAAGTTACCATCAATGCTGCAAGATTGTCCTTGTGCTGTCCTGCTTTTGCCTTAAGATCGTTTACATCAATATTTCCTTTTGCATCACAGTTAACCACAACGATATTCATCCCTGCCATTGCTGCGCTGGCCGGATTTGTACCGTGCGCCGACGATGGTATAAGCACCACATTGCGGTTGGCATTTCCTTTTGCAAGATGATACTGAAGTATGGTCATCAGTCCCGCATATTCACCTGCAGCGCCTGAGTTAGGTTGAAAACTGACAGCAGCAAAACCGGTCACGACTTTCAGATATTTGCCTAATTCGTCCATCAATTGTGTATATCCTTCTGCCTGATCAGCAGGCACAAATGGATGGATATTTCCGAATTCCGGCCAGCTTAGTGCAAACATTTCTGTAGCTGCGTTCAGCTTCATTGTGCAGGAACCGAGGGATATCATTGAATGAGTAAGAGAGAAATCCTTGCGCTCAAGCTTTTTGATATAACGCATCATTTCCGATTCGCAATGATAGGTCCGGAATAGTGCTGATTGTAAAAATGTTGTCTTTCTTGCAAAAGAGCTTTCGAAAGTTGACTGACCCGGGTTGGGATGTATTTCGCCTACCTGTTTTCCAACGGCTTCTGCAAAAACATCCAGGAGCATGATTATGTCGGGGAATAGTGTTGCTTCATCAATACTCAATGACAATTGTTTGTCGCTTACATAGTTCAGATTAATCTGACTTGCCAGAGCAACTTTTCGGATCTTATTAATATCGGTTCCTTTCGGAATAGATATCAGTAATGTGTCGAAATAGTTCTTGTTTTCACACACAAAGCCCCATTCTGCGATCTTCTTGGCAACAAGCGATGTTGTTGAATGTATCTGCGACGCAATACGCAAAAGTCCGTTCGGACCGTGATACAATGCATACATCCCTGCCATTGTAGCAAGAAGTGCTTGTGCTGTACAAATATTGGAAGTAGCTTTTTCACGTTTGATATGCTGCTCGCGCGTCTGTAGCGCCATGCGTAATGCAGTACGACCCTTGCTGTCAACTGAAACACCGATTATGCGTCCGGGCATTGTACGTTTATATGCATCGCGGCATGCAAAAAATGCAGCATATGGTCCGCCATATCCCATGGGAATTCCAAAACGCTGGGTAGAACCGAAAACAATATCGGCACCCCATTCCCCGGGAGGTGTTAAAACAACAAGCGACATGATGTCTGCAGCAACCGCGACAAGCAATCCGTTCTTATGTGCCGAGTCAACGAAATTACCATAGTTTTCAATTTTTCCATCTGCGGCAGGATACTGAACAATAGCGCCAAATATCTTTTCATGTAATGTAAATGTCTTATAGTCTCCTTCTTCCACTTTCATCCCAAGAGGAATTGCGCGCGACCGGATAACCGAAAGTGTTTGTGGAAAAATATTTTTATCGACAAACAACACATTGGCGCCGACTTTGACTTTATCGCGGGAGCGGGAGTTGAACATCATTATCATCGCTTCGGCTCCTGCCGTTGCCTCGTCAAGCAGCGACGCGTTGGCGATATCCATGCGGGTAAGTTCAATAATTACCGTCTGGAAATTAAGTAAGGCCTCAAGCCTGCCTTGCGAGATCTCTGCCTGATATGGAGTATAGGATGTATACCATGCCGGATTTTCAAGAATGTTCCTGATGATCACCGAAGGTGTTATTGTTCCATAATAACCGTTCCCGATATATGTTTTGAATATTTTGTTTTTTGATGCTATGGTGCGCAGGCGCTGAAGATATTCATACTCGCTTATAGCCTCGGGAAGATTGAGCAGACTTTTAAGACGGATCTGCGAAGGAACTGTCTTTTCAATAAGTTCATCCAGCGATTTTACCCCGATAACCTTACACATTTCCGAAACCTCATTTTCGCGTGGTCCTATGTGGCGCGTTACAAACTGTTCTGTCATGGCTTTTATCTTTTTTAATATTGAGCGTAAATTTATAAAAAGCTTCGGATGTTAAAGCTGATTTTAAATGGTAATTTTCTTGATGATATGCTGGGGTCAATGAACAGAGTCATAGAATATATTGGCATCGGCGGCAAACAGCGACCGTGCCGGTTTTGGTTCGTTTTACTTTTGTTCTGTTTCCAGTTTTACTGAAAGAATCCGAATCTTCAAAATTTCCAGGGTCAAAGGCATGGACGTTGTTTGCTGTTGGAATCTGTGCATCATTTATATTCAGTGTTTTCTTTTGTGTTTTTAATCTTTATACCATGTTAGCCACTGAGCAACATTATCTGTCCACTTGTCAAACACAAACATAGCCGTATTTATTATCAACTATTATTTTCATTCAAAAGGATCCATCATTCGTTTTTATTATTTTACAAATATAAGATTTGTTTTCATTCGTCGTTACTCTAATTATATATAGGCCAGATGGCAGTTCATTAGCATTAATGATAATAGAATCACAATCTATTAAGTATTTATTAAAAATAGGTCTACTAAAAATGTCAAATAATTCATAGGATACTATTTTTATATTATTGTCATTAAGACTGATAATTGTGCTGTTTGAAAATGGATTTGGATAAACTGATATTTCAATAGGTAATGTAATAGAATTGCGACTTTCGGAAGATAAATCACATACTGGTTTTTTTCCAGCTCCTGCTGATTCGATGGTAAAAGTATTGATTCCAGAATTTCCATAAGAATTTGTCTGAAAAATCATGTTCACCTGAATAAATGATCCCGGTGTAACGTTGATTCCTGTCGGTTGAAAGGAACAATCAGTATGCCCCCAATAATCAGTTTTAATTAGCACAGGATAATCGTGTCCGCTTGTTATAGCGTTTGCTCCAATGATTACTCCTCCGTCACTGGTTGGACTTATGGCATAACCACAAGAATACAAAGTATCAACAAAGCATCTCGTCCAAACAGTATCTCCGCTATAATTCATTTTTGCAGCAAAAACCGATGAGGTTGTTGCTGTGTTAGAAAATCCACCGCAAAAAATAAATTCGTTATTGTTAAGATTACTTATTGAAGTAGCATAATCATTATTGGCACCACCCATTATTTTGCTCCATTGAATGTTGCCAGTACTATCTGTTTTGACAATAAAATGATCTTTGTAACCACCATTGTATGTGTACCCGCAAATTACAATACCATTATCATCAGTAATTATTACATCGTATGGAAAGTCATTTTCGCTAGTTCCGTATAACTTAGACCAAATAATATTTCCCGAAAAGTCAGTTTCAGTCAAAACAAATTCAGAACCGCCAAATGGTCCATTGTATAAAATACTTAATAAAAGAAGGGTGTTGTGATGGGTTAATGTAATTCTTTTGCCAAATTCGTCATATGCGGATCCAAACATTTTGCCCCATTGAAATGTCCCATTTGAAGATGTTCTTGTTATATAGATATCGGAAGCACCAACACTATTGTCTCGCGAACATCCTACACTGACAAATGAACTATCAGGTAATTGTACAGTATGCTTTCCAGAAACGATGTTGTTGTTGTAATAATCATTATGTCCAATCCATATTGACCATAAATTATTTACATTGTTATCGGTTTTAGTAATTAGAAATCCTTTCCCATAACTCATCCAACCACCTTGAGTGGCGGAAAAAATAAAACCCTCATCATTAGTATAACTGATGCCTTCACATCCATTTTGAATCAAGTTTTTTGTCCATATCGTATCTCCATTTTGATCAGTCTTAATTAAAAAACTAATACTTGTTTCTATAGTATATGTTTTACCACCTCCAATTAAAAAGTTACCATTATTATCTTCTTTTACAAAATTCGGAATATATCCAGGAGCAGATATCTGTTCATAACCAGTCTTCTTATAAATATTTTCAAAGGTATTCTGTCCGTGCGATTCATTTTGTACTAATAAGAGCAGTGCAATTATCAGAAGTCTATGTATACAAAGAATTCTGTATTTACTAGTTACATTTTCTGTTTTACTCATTTTATTCATTAGTTAAGTTTACAATTATTATAGGGTATGTTGTCTGTCTATGTCATTATATTGCTTTGTGGCTAACAAGCCGATAACATCAACTCATTGATATTGTATTGACCTTAGCTGTCACAATGCTGAAATATAAACATGTTGTTACATAGCAGATTGGCAGATTGTTCGCGTTTTTCATCCGCTTTTTACTTTTTTAATGGTTAAACAATTCGTTACAATATCAAAAATAAACTATTTTTCTTTATTGGCAAAAAATGCTGAAGCTTTATCGGGTATTATTGATTCAGAAAAGAATCCGGGAGTATAAACAATTATATTTTAGATACTGTTCGGGATGCCTGAAAATTTCTGCTCTTTATAGTTGTATCAAACTCAATCTGGTTTTGGTTGAAAGGTTGAGCGGCTGGTTCCTGGTCTCTGGTTTCTGGTAGCCAGTAACCAGTGACGAGCAACCAGCAACCAGTAATCTGTTGTTATAAACCAATTACAATAAACCTTTTACCAAACCAGTTGCTCAACCCATTAACTATTGACTTTTCAAAAA
>CAZEWB010000113.1:0-8760 GCA_964515655.1 uncultured Bacteroidales bacterium | reverse complement strand
GTGTTGGGTGTGTTTGGGTGGGTGTTTAGTATCAGAAAAAAACGGATTAAACAATGGGATTTTTTCTGCATCATACTAAAGATTTTACGACCTTTGCTTAATAATCTTTTTATATGAAACCTGTAATTTTTGTTCTTCTGTTATTTGTATACTGCTTTGCCGGTATGCCTTCGTTTGCGCAGGACGACGGCGTACCTTTATTAGCGCCGGAAGATAACAGTATCACGATAAATATAATGGCCAAGGGCACATACAAATTATGGGAGTATACCCTTAACCCGGGTTCAATAACTGTTACCAAACACTCTACCAACGACCGCCTTCCGATAACTGTATTTGACAAGATCTTAACTGCCGAAGAATCTGCTGAAGTTCGGGAATTCATAAATAATTTTCCTGCCGGTTCGCTCAAAGAGCAATACGTAAATGACAAGGTCGAAGGCGAGGGATCGTACGAGTTCCACTTCCGGATTAATGAAATAAGAAAAAAGGTAATTGTTTATTACGAATATCCCGGCGAACTTAAAAAGGTCGTTGATCTTTTCAACAAGTACCTGCATGTAAAATACCAGATAAGTTTTGAGTGAATATGCCTTTGTCCTCCAACTTTTTTTATACCCTGCTTTTAATCACCCTTCTTTTTTATAACCTATCTTTTTTGTTATCCTGAGGACCCCTATAAAAGCAGTCTTTTACTTTCATACATGGAATGACTAATGCCCTCTTCACACAACCCGTCATTCTGTCCTGAATTTAATTCAGGACAGAATGACGGGAAGGGGATTTTGGGCATGTTTGTCATTAGGAGCGCAGCGAAGGATCTAAAGAGAATTAAGTAACAAATTCTTTATTGCATTCAGAATGACAATATGTGGCTGAATGACTTTTACATATTCGTTTGCTACTCGTTTACATACGACTATTATCCGTAAATAAACGATTAAAAACCGAATGAGCGTTTCCGGCCGGTATAATTTTGCATCATCAAACGTTCTTAATCACAAACACAAATTTTTAAAACTCAAAACTCAATTCACATGAAAACAAATGTAAACAAAGTCGAAATTACCGGTTATCTCGGAACAAATCCTTCGATCTTCAGCGCCGCGAACGGGAACAAGATCACCCGCCTGCGCATTGCCACAAGCACATCCTACAAGAACCTGAACGGCGACTGGGTGGAAAACACCACATGGCACAATGTCATACTCTGGAACAGGCAGGCCGAGAACGCCTTTAACGAACTCCGCAAAGGCATGCGTGTAAACCTGCAGGGCCGCATCGTGTACAACCAGTACAACGACAAAGACGGGCACATACGATACGCCGCCGAGATCGTTGCCCATGTATACAATGTGGATAACATTGTAAGTGCGGTGTCGGCGTAGTCACCTTCATTTTACCCATTTGTCATCCTGAGCATCGCGAAGGATCTAAAGCAAATTAGCCATAGATTCTTCGCTTCCGCTCAGAATGACAAGTATTATTTGTTAAGAAAACGAACCTTTTATTATTAAAAATATATTCAAACATGAAACCGATTGGAATGCATAATTACTTTGTATATATCACAACCAACATTAATAAAAATGTCTTGTACACTGGAGTAACAAATGACCTGCAAGTCAGATTATACCAACATTTGCAGGATTCCTTAGAAAACAAAACAACATTCGCAGGAAAATATAACTGTGTGCATTTAGTCTATTATGAGCGCTTTGAATTTGTAGAACATGCAATAGAACGGGAAAAACAAATTAAAGGCTGGAAGAGAGCAAAGAAAGAAAATCTGATTAAAGAATTTAATGCCAATTGGAATTTTCTGAATAAAGAAGCTGAGGATTTGTAAGATTTTTCTTTTGGTCTTCCTTTTTTTTCATCCTACTATATTGTCATCCTGTTTTCTTTGTCATCCTGTTTTTTTTTGTCATCCTGAGCGCAGCGAAGGATCTGGAGATCTCTCTTTAGATTCTTCACTTCGTTCAGAATGACAGATAGGGAGAGAATGACAAATAGAGAGAGAATGACAGATAGGGAGAGAATAACAGATAGGGAGAGAATGACAAATAGAGAGAGAATGACAAAGATTTTCTTTAATTTCCTTATATTTGTGCATCAAGTTACACAATGGGACACCTCAGATTATTCGCATTTTATTTTTCGGTATTTGCACTTGGATTCTGTATTCCCTGTTTTGCATTCTCCCAGCAAACCACATCCGACAGCCTTGTAAATTCATTCAGGAACAGTAAGGACTTTCGTGATAAAATACTGACACTTGTCCGGATCGCAGCTGATATCCGTTATGATGACAATGAAAAGGCACAGAAAATCACTGACCTTGCATATAGTTTCGCTGAAAGATCATCCTATACCGAAGGTATGGTTTCATCGATCTCACAGAAAGGTGAACTGTACTACGACATGGGTATTTACGATTCAACCCTGACTCATTACAAAAAGGCTCTCGAACTTTCACTTATAGATAAAAACGACACCCTCATTGCCCAGTCATATAACAACCTCGGAACAATATACGACGAAACCGGCGACTACACACCCGCCCTCGAAAACTATTTCAACGCATTGTTTATTTACAGGAAACTGGACATTCAGTATGAGACCGCAACCTGTTACTCTCACATAGGCCTCACATACTATAACAAAAGCGACCTTAACCAGGCTTTTCAGTACTATCTTATGGCAATGAAGATCTTCGAAACGCTTAATGATGAAAAAGGAATTGCAAAGACCCGCCAGAATATAGGATTGATATATCAGGACCAGTTGAACTACAAAGCCGCCCTTTTATATTTCAACAAAGCCCTTGACACATATCGAAAGATCGATTATAAACGCGGAATGGCCGGAGTCCTAAACAACATAGGAATAGTATACTTTTTCCTTAATGATAAAGACAAAGCCCTTGATTACTATCAGCAGGCGCTTGTAATTTCCGAAGCTATCGGCAGCGATCATATTTCCTCAAGGCTGTATGGTAACATCGGCCTTATATACAAAGGACGCGGCGAATATGAGCTTGCTCTTAAGAATCTTTTCAGGTCTCTTGAAATAAAAGAAAAACTGGGAGAAAAAAAGAGTATCGCCAATTCACATAATAACATCGGCGGTACTTACAGGTTTATGGGAAAATATTACGAGGCGATCAAACATGCTTTTATCTGTATTAATATTGCAAAAGAAATTTCAAGTCCCGACCTCTGCGCAACAGGTATGCTTACATTGTCACAGACCTATTTCGCAATGGGTGATTTTAAGAACGCATACATTTACCGAGATTCCAGCGGAACTCTTAACGATTCTGTTTATTCCAAAGAATCTGCTGCCACTATTGCCGAAATGGAGACAAAATACGAGACAGAAAAAAAACAGCAGCAGATCGAGATTCAGCAATCACAATTAGCCCGCAAAGACCTTGAAGCAAGCAGGCAAAGGATAGTAACATACTCTTTTATCGGTGGGTTTATCCTTATGATAATTCTGGCAACTCTTGCCTATATCAACTTCCGCAATAAGAAAAAAGCAAACATTATTTTAACTGAGCAAAAACTGATCATCGAAGAAAAGAACGAAGAATTAAAGCAGCAGAACGAAGAGATACAGGCACAGCGCGACGAGATAAGTTCGCAAAGGGATCTGGTTGTAAGCCAAAAGAAAGATATTGAAGTCATCCATGACAAACTCACATCAAGCATCCGGTACGCGCGTCTGATACAGCAGGCGGCGCTTCCCACATCCGAATTTATGCAGCAGGTCGTACCCGATCATTTTATTCTTTACAAACCGCGTGATATTGTTTCGGGCGACTTTTACTGGGTTACAATTAAAAAGAGATTTCTCCTTGCTGCTGTCGGCGACTGCACAGGGCACGGCGTACCGGGAGCATTCATGTGCATGTTGGGAATTTCCGCACTCAACGATATCGTTGCACAGACCGAAGATCCGCAGCCATCTGTATTACTCGGGAAACTCCGTGAAAACATTATCAGGTCGCTCAAACAGCAATCATATAACATAGAAAAAACAGACGATACTGAACAGAACTTTTCATTGGAATCACAAGGCATTAAAGACGGTATGGACATCTCGCTTATCGCTATTGACCTTGAAACAAATACTCTGCATTTTGCCGGTGCGAATAATCCGCTTTATATAGTCAGCAGTCAACAGTCGGCAGTCGACAGTCGGGATAACCCTTGCGGACTGATGACTGATGACTGTAGACTGATAGAGATAAAGCCCGACAAAATGCCCATCGCAGTCCACGTTTCAATGAATCCTTTCGCGCAACAAACATATCAGCTCGAAAAAGGCGACACGGCTTATTTATTCAGCGACGGCTACGCCGACCAGTTCGGTGGCAGGAACGGAAAGAAATTCATGTATTCGAATTTCAAGAAACTGCTTACCGAAATAAATGACAGATCAATGGAAGAACAACGTTCTGTTCTCAGCAAAACAATTGAATCGTGGATAAACTCAGGGGCCATACTGGGTGAGCAGACTGACGACATTACTGTGCTGGGGGTGAGGATTTGATATTTCAGTCGGCAGTCTACAGTCAGCAGTCGGCAATAATGGCCAACCATGATAATTGCCAATTGCAGACTGTGGGATGTACTGGGTTCGAACCAGTGACCTCTGCCGTGTGAAGGCAGCGCTCTAAACCAGCTGAGCTAACATCCCTGCTGGTGGAGATAAGGGGAGTCGAACCCCTGACCTGTTGATTGCGAACCAACCGCTCTAGCCAACTGAGCTATACCCCCGGACAAGTACAAAAGTAAGAAAAATTAGGTTCTTTGTCAATATGAGTGGGTAATAAAATTGTAATCGTTTTAATGAACAATGCCAAATGCTCAATTTCAATGACACACAATTTTAACAAGCAAAGCGCAGCTAAAATTGATGTGGAATTGATCCTGAGCGAAGCGAAGGATCTAAAGAGTGAAGGCTTGCATTACAAAAATACTTGTACATTGTTCATTGTTTGTTTGACATTGATCATTTTTTTACTTTTCCCCCGCCCTTTTATAAATAACCAAAAATTATTATTGATTTCACCCTGAAATATCATCCATATCCCCTGAAAAAATAATAATTTTGCCAAAAAATTCATTGAACCAGCATCCTCTCATACGGTCTTGGCACGCGCACAAAGGAATTAATGATATTGTTTCTGCAATCTCAGTTAATGATCATGTTGTATTAAAGGGTCTCGCAGGTTCGTCCCCGGCCTTTGTTATTTCTGCCATTTGCACAAATCGCTCTCAACCCGTTGTTTGTATTTTTCCTGATAAAGAAAGCGCAGCATATTTTCACAACGATATTTCAAACCTGAACAACGACAATGTATTTTTTTTCCCATCGTCGTACAGAAAGAAACTTTCGGGTTACGAAACCGATAGCGGGCAGATCGTGCTTCGTTCAGAAATTCTTGAACACCTCAGAAAAAAACAGGCCAACGGAATTTATATCACATACATCGAAGCCTTTGCCGAAAAGGTGATATCTCCCGCCGAGATCAAAGAGCAGTCGCTTGCAATTCATAAAGGCGAAAAGATATCTCCCGCCTTTTTAGAAGAAGTGCTTTTTGAATACCAGTTCGAGTACTCCGACTTTGTTTCGCGTCCCGGCCAATTCTCGCGCAGGGGAAGTATTGTGGACGTTTTTTCATTCTCTATAGAGCATCCTGTCCGCATCGATTTTTTCGGAGATGAAGTTGAGAGCCTCAGAATTTTCGATGTCGAAAACCAGCTTAGCATAGATGTCATTGAAGAGGCTACAGTAACTCCCGACTTCAAGGCCACATGCCCGGAACTTGTGGAATCAGGCTTCCTTTCATTCTTTAATGAAAAACCTCTGCTGTATCTGTACGACAGCTCAATGTTCGGAAAAAAGATAAGCGATTTTGTCTCATTTCCCCGCAGCAAAAGGAGCATGTACGGCGAAAGCAGTCCGGACGAATCGCAGGTTCTTTTCGGATGGGAGCAGTGCTCAGAACAGATCAGGTCATGCAGGCGCATAGAATCAGGACTCACCACCGGCGCCGAAGATCATATTACCATTTCGTTCGAAACAAGCCCCCAGACCTCTTTCAGCAAAAAATTCGACATGATGGCCAAAGACATGTGGAAAAAAAAAGAAAGTGGCTACAAAATTTTACTTTTTTCGGAGAATCAGATACAGGCCAGCAGACTTAACTCAATAATTTCTGACCTTGGATTTCCGGGACTTTTTACACACGTTCCCAAAGCCATTCACGAAGGCTTCGCAGACGATACGCTGAAAATAGCCGCATACAGCGACCACCAGATCTTCGAACGCCATCATAAATATAAAATAAAGGAAGATTTTGCAAAGACCGGAGGGTTCACTTTAAATGAGTTCATGTCGCTTAATCCCGGCGATTATGTTGTACACATCGACCATGGCATAGGCGTTTTCGGGGGGCTGGAAAAGATCGAGATCGGCGGAAGGGAATACGAACAGATACGAATTGTCTACCGCGACAACGACGTTCTTTTTGTCAGCCTGCACAACCTGCATAAGATCTCGAAATACAAGAGCGGCGAAGCATCTGCTCCCAAACTCAGTAAACTCGGCACCGGGGCATGGCTGCATCTTAAACAGCGTGCTAAAAGCAAGGTCAAGGATATCGCAAGAGACCTTATAAAGTTGTACGCCGCACGGCTTAAACAGGAAGGCTTTTCATTTTCACCCGACACATATCTTCAGGACGAACTCGAGGCCTCATTTATGTTCGAGGACACTCCCGACCAGATAAAGGCCACTTCTGATGTAAAAGCAGATATGGAAAACTCCATTCCAATGGACCGTCTTATCTGCGGTGACGTGGGTTTCGGCAAAACTGAAATAGCGATACGCGCTGCATTCAAGGCCGTGGCCGAAAGCAAACAGGTTGCCGTACTTGTTCCTACAACTATATTGTCGCTTCAGCATTATTACACATTTACCGAACGTCTCCGGAATTTTCCCTGCACGGTGCAGCACCTGAGCCGCCTTAAGACCGCTGCTCAGCAACACGATATCATTAAAAAAACTGAAGAAGGAAAAATTGATATCCTCATCGGCACCCACAAACTTCTCGGAAAGGAAATAAAATTCAAAGACCTGGGTCTGTTGATAATTGACGAGGAACAAAAATTCGGTGTGGCTTCAAAGGAAAAACTCCGCGCTCTTAAAGTAAACGTCGACACACTTACGCTCACTGCCACGCCAATTCCACGCACACTGCAGTTCTCGCTCATGGGAGCACGCGACCTTTCAATGCTCATCACTCCCCCGCCCAACCGTCAGCCGATAGTTACCGAAGTTCACCGTTTCGACCAGAACATAATTAAAATGGCAATAGACAACGAGATCGAACGCGGTGGTCAGGTCTTTTTTGTACACAACAAGGTTCAGAACATAACCAAATTCAAAGCCCTTGTCGAGAAATTATGTCCCTACGCTCGCGTTGGTATCGGCCATGGACAGATGAAACCCTCGGAAGTGGAAGACGTTCTTCTGAACTTTATTGACGGTTCGTACGATGTGCTTATCGCAACAACAATCGTCGAAAACGGCCTTGATATTCCTAACGCAAACACTATTATAATAAACGATGCGCAGAACTTCGGACTTAGCGACCTTCACCAGTTACGCGGACGCGTAGGTCGCTCGAACAGGAAAGCATACTGCTATCTTCTATCGCCCGACTTCAGCCTCATCACCGAAGATGCCCGGAGACGCCTTAAGGCAATTGAAGCATTCAGCGAACTCGGCAGCGGTTTCAATATTGCATTACAGGACTTAGACATAAGAGGTGCCGGCAATTTGCTCGGCGGTGAACAAAGCGGTTTTATTGCAGATATAGGTTTCGAAACTTACAGGAAGATCCTTGCCGAAGCAGTTGAAGAACTTAAAGAAGCTGAATTCAGAGATATTTTTGCAGATGCTGCAAAACCCGGAACTGCTGAGGTTGAGATCAGGTCGAATGACTGCAGCATAGAGACAGACCTTGAACTTATCATCCCTGATACATACATTGAAAATATAAGGGAACGGCTTAAAATTTACAGGGAAATAAGCGAGTGCAACAGCGAAGAAGATGTCGAGAAAGTCAAAAAGGTGCTGACCGACAAATTCGGAAAAATACCTGAACAGACACTTCATTTATTTGAGATAGGCCCCCTGCGGAAAAACGCCCGTGACCTTGGATTCGAGCGGTTATTACTTAAAGGCGGCAAAATGTCTGCTTCATTTATCAGCGACAGGGAACATTCTTTTTACAGATCTGAAAAGTTCAGCAGCATTCTCAACTGGGTCATGAAAAAAGGGAAAGGCGTAAACCTTAAGGACACCGGCAATAAACTTGTAATGGTTATAGATAGTATTAACAGCGTACAGCAGGCTGCGGATGTTATAGGGGATATCAATTGCAGCACTTGATTTTTTAATGTTTATGGACAACTATCAATAAGCCCCAAGCCTCAAAATCCAAGCCTCAAGCCCCAAGGGACAGCTCCCTTGGAATTTGGATTTTGGGTCTTGAAATTTGGGTCTTCAATAAGTCCCAAGTCCAAAAATCCAAGCCCCAAGGGACAGCTACCTTGGAATTTGGATCTTGGAATTTGGGTCTTGGAATTTTCAGTTTATCCGTATCAAGACTGTTTTCTGAAAAAACAGGAGGCCCCGTAAAAGTCACATCCTTTAAAACAGAATACAATTGTGTGTTGA
>CAZEWB010000112.1:0-8764 GCA_964515655.1 uncultured Bacteroidales bacterium | reverse complement strand
CATTTTAAACTCATCCCATACAAGCGCCCTACTATAATCGGTTCCTTTTTCCCCTGTAATAATGCAATATAATTCAAAGTCACTTTCAATGTAATTAACCAATCCCATTATTCTGCCTTCTAGCCGTTGTCTTTCTATATTTTTTATTTTCTTGTTTTTTGCAAAATTATATTGCATCTCAGCAATTACGTATTCGTTCTGGAATATCTTAAGATATTCAATATGTTCTTTTAGTTTTTCTTTTTCCATTGATAATGTATATTTACACACACAAAACTACTACTTCGCGCAATACCTATCAATAGTACTTTTACTTATTTTCAGTATTTTGCTAAGATTGTTTTACTGCCTGCTTCTGTCACTTGCGGCACGAGAGCGAGAGAGAGGTGGCGGAATTACTTTTTGAGGTGTTGGATTGAAAATTTATTAACTACTAAACGAGAAACAATATCCCACATTATATTATGTAATAATCATTCGTGACGCCATTGCCCCATAGGGGCAAAATATTTATAAAAAGATAAAGAAAGTAAAATCTTGTCCTGTAGGGACAAAACTCACCAGGATCGTTCTGTCCCTGACGGGACAGTGGTTATGTTTAAGCATGCTTTTTATAAATATTTGATCCCTACGGGATCGTCCTCGCTGTCACATGCGACACGCGAGCGACAGAGAGGGATCGTATTAAGGTGTTTTCCTTCCCGCTCCATCTACACATCCCATGCGCATCCGATTGCTTCGGGTTCTCTTTTCACAGCCTTAATGTGGTGAATCCTCGCAATGACGCGCAGTGGAAAGTTTTGACCAAAGACCAAACCCTTCCGATAGCTATCGGACACGCGAGTGACAGAGAGAAGTTACGTTTCACCATATAAACGGTATCAGCCGGAATTTTGTTTTTTGGCAATATTCTTTATATCCGGGCAATTCTCTTATCAGAACGGATTCTTCGTTCAGTATTCTTAATACCAGAGCAAGGGGGATAGTGGTCATCGGCAGCAAACCCCAGTACGAACCAAGGGCAAGCGGTATCGGTATCCACATTATAATAACGCCCACATACATCGGGTGCCGGACAATACCATACAGCCCGGTTGAAATTACTTTCTGGCTGTCATCCACTTCAACAACGCGGGATGCATAACTGTTCTGTTTGAATACTAAAAAGACCACAAGGTATCCGAGTATACCAACAATATCTGCTAATAATATAATGTATGGCGGAATATCCGACCAGCCATAACGCCTGTCGAATCCGGAAATAATAAAAGCAGATAAAAAAAACGAAGTAAAAGTGATTTGGATAACCCTTTGTGTTTTCTCCTTTTCCTTTGTTCTTATCCGTCGCTCGAGAAACTGCGGGTCGTTGTTTAAAAAATAAAAAAGGACAAATAACATCGGCACGACAAGTAAGGCAAAATAAACATACGCCTGCCAGTAATCGAACGTGCCGGCAGATAATATTGTGATCGATCCGATAAAAACAATCAGTAATGAGAACCTGATAACGATCTTAGTGACCAGGTTTTTCATTTTATCTCCTGTGATTTCACTTTTTCTGACCATTTTACTTCCTCCGGAATGTGTTTATTCCTGATCGTCCGGCCGGTTATTGCCGGGATCGGTTACATAAAATTTTGCTGTACACGCCTGCAAAGTTAATTATTTTTCCATTCCATCCGCCCGCATTTTGCAAGTGGATGGTATTACGCTTCTGTCACTTGCGACACGCGAGCGAGAGAGAGGGGGGGACAGAGTGAGAAAGAGAACGAGAGCGGAGAGAAAAAAATCAGTCGTCCTTCGACACGACCTTATTACCTCAACTTTATTAATTCTGACATCAGGGTCGGCTCAGGATGACTGATTTTTTTGTGTGCGTTAGCGTCATGCTGAGCGAAACTCCTGAGTTTAGCGAAGGACGGACGTCTTGGTTTCTTTTGTTTTAAACAGCTTTTATGTCCGTGTCGAAGCATGCGCGGTGGTAAGGAGAAAAACAGCCACGACCATAAACCAAAGACCACAACAAGTGATGGCACGCAGGGGGGCAACTAGTACTTCACCAGCACCGATCCCGTTACCGAGTCCATATCGTCAAGAGAGATTATATAAAGGTACGAGCCCATAGGTAGCGGCCTGCCGTTCGATTCTCCATTCCACCTGTTCTCCTTCTGGAAATACCTCATGCCTGTTCCGCTGAACTTAAATACCGGGTCGCCCCAGCGGTTGAATATTTCTATCTTCACTTCCTCGTAAGCCCCGATGTTTATAATTTCGAAATCGTCGTTCTTTCCGTCGTCATTTGGTGTAATGACGTTGGGTATTATAAGCGGAAGGTCAACTTCGAAACTCTGAGAGCGTGAACACAGATCACTGGAAGTCACGGTCACAACATATGTTCCGGAGAACAGCGATTGCAGGTCTTCGATTGTGCTGCCATCAGACCAGATGAACTCGTAAGGGCTTGTGCCTCCTGTAACTGTAATATTTATCATGCCTGTATTTGTTGCATCGTCAATTGTTACAATTCCGGATATGTTCATATTACCGGGGTAATATACCGTAACGCTTGCCGTGTCGCTGCATCCCCCGTTGCCTGTAACTGTTACGATATAAATTCCCGAATTCAGTGAATCTGCCGGGAATATTCCGGGATTCTGCTCAATGCTCGAAAATGATCCCGGACCTTCCCATTCGTACGAGACTCCGCCCGAGGCAAAAAGTTCTATGGTGTCGCCATAGCAATACTGTGAATTTGTACCTGCCTGAGCAAGGGGAAGATCGGAAACTTCAACAAGCGTTGTTGCCGTTGCAGTACAGCCATACGTATTGGTAACTGTTACGGTATATGTACCGGCCGTGGTAATAGTTGCAGGAGTTATAACCGGGCCTGGCTGCGAAGAAGTGTACCCGCCGGGACCGCTCCACGCATACTGCGTCCCACCCGATGAGGACAGGCTTATACTTGTTACGCCATCTGCACAGTACGGACCGGTATTCGACGCCGCAGCAACAGGAAGTGGATTCACAACAACGGTAGTACCTGAACTGGTCGTGTTAAATCCATCCGAAACGGTAACCGTGTAAGTGGTTGTTGAAGCAGGATTGTCTGAAGGATTCTGAAGTGATGAGGTAAATCCTGAAGGATTCGAGGCCCATGTATATTGGTACGATCCTGTTCCTCCCGAAATATTTGCCATAAGCTGCACGGTCTCTCCCACGCATATCTGTGTTGGCGTTGCATCCACACTAAGAGTCAGCGGGCCGCCGGTAACTGTTACAGTAACATTATCCGAAGATGTACAACCGGTATTGACGTCTGTTACAGTTACAGTAAATGTAGTTGTTACAGTAAGTGATATTGTCTGGGGATTCGGAACATCTGAATTATCAAGAGATGCGGAAGGAGACCAGATATATGTATAATTTCCGCTCCCACCGGTTACAGAAGAGCTCAGTATTGTAGTTGTTCCGAATGGTATCGAGGCATTATTCCCTGCATCTACATTAGGATTTGCATTAACGGATACTGTAGTTGAATATGTAGCCGTACACGAATTCCCGTCAACAACGGTTACACTGTAAAGACCGGCCATTGCCAGCGTTGCATTTGCGCGAGTGGGATCCGGTTGTGTGCTGCTCCATCCGCCGGGACCCGACCAGTTGTATGTATTGCCGCCGGTAGCGGAAAGTTCAATCGTTGCGCCGACACAATACGGACCATCGTTCGAAGCAAAGGCAATGGGATTGTTGTTCAGCACAACTGTTGTGGTTGCAGTCGCCGTGCATCCGTTGGAATTGGTGACGGTAACAGTATATGTTCCCGCCATGACAGAAGTGGAACCTGGTCTGTTCGGGCTCTGCGACGAACTTGTCCAGCCGTCGGGACCGAACCACGAGTAACTTGTTCCGCCAGATGAATTCAGTTGTATGGTGCTCCCTATGCAGTAGGGACCCCCGTTGCCTGCAGTAGCGGAAGGATTTGAATTCACTGTGACAGTCGTGCTGCCGGTCGTAGTGTTTGAACCATCGCTTACAGTGACGTAATATGTTGTTGTTACCGTAGGATAAACAATGGGATTATAGATCGTCGACGAAAATCCTGCCGGCGAAGAAGACCATACATATGTATAAGTACCTGCTCCCCCGCTTCCCTGTGCTGTGAGCTGAACCGCCTGTCCCGAACAGATAGTGCCGGGGTTTGCAGAAACGCTCACCGACAATGGTCCGCCAGTAACAGTAATGACTACCTGGTCTGTACCTGTGCAGCCTGTGGGAATGTCGGTAACTGTAACCGTAAAAGTAGTTGATGTACTGAGATTCACGGTTTGCGGATTGTATATGCTTGCATTCTGGAGCTGTCCGGCCGGCGACCATGAATAGGAATAACTCCCGCTGCCACCCGAAGCGTTTGCGGTAAGACCGGTAGAAGTCCCGTTGGGGATCGAGGCATCGGGGCCGGCATCGGCAACAGGATTATTGTTCACAACCACGGTTGTTGTTGTTGTTGCAGTGCAGCCATCAGAGCTTGTAACGGTAACTGTGTACACTCCTGCCATAGATGTCGTGGCCGAAGGCCGTGTGGGGTCCGGAACACTGCTTGAAAAACTTAAAGGACCCGTCCATGAATAACCCGTGCCGCCTGTAGCGCTTAGTTCTATCGTTTCTCCCGGACAATACGGGCCGGTGTTTAAAGCAGAAGGTGTGGGATTATTGTATAGCGTAACAGTAGTTGTTGTAGCTGCAGTGCAGTTACCCGTACCGGTCACCGTCACAGTGTACAGTCCTGCTGTAGAAGCCGAAGCGCCGGGACGTGTGGGGCTTGCCCCGGTTGAGGTCCAGCTTCCGGGTCCTGACCATGAATATGAAGTCCCACCTGAAGCAGTCAGGGAAATGGTCTGGCCTTCACAATATGGTCCTGTATTCGTTGCATTGGGCACGGGGTTGCTGTTCACGGTAACGACTGTACTGTTTGTCGCAGTACAGTTACTGGAATTTGTCACCGTTACGTAATATGTTCCCGACATTGATGTGGTAGCGCTTGAGATTGTTGGAGTTGACCCGGATCCTGTCCATGAATTGGGGCCTGTCCAGTTGTACAATGTTCCTCCGGAAGAGCTCAATGATATAGTTTGCCCGACACAATAAGGGCCACCGTTACCTGCTGTTGCTGTTGGAGTACTGTTAACAGTAACAGACACAGAATTTGTTGATGTACATCCTGCCGCTGAGGTGACAGTCACATAATAAGTTCCTGTCATTGCAGTTGTGGCGTTGGTGCGCGAAGGATTCTGGGTTGTGGCTGTAAAGCCTCCGGGACCTGTCCACGAATAAGTGGATCCGCCTGATGATGTAAGATTGATAGACTGTCCTGCACAGACCGGGCTGTTGCTTCCTGCAGTGGCAGTGGGTGGATTGTTGACTGTAATTGTTATATCCATATATTGCCTGTCGCCGCATACACCGGCAACTTCAAGGTCATAGGTCTGGCTGTATGCAGGAGTAACAGTAATATTCTGTGTGGTCTGCCCTCCCGGATACCAGTAGTAACTGCTTGCTCCTACAGGGCCGTATAGTGTAATAGTTTCCCCGATACAAATAGATGTGGATGCCGTTGTGATGTCGGTGAACTGAACACCACCCGTGGCCGAAATGGAATACCCGCAGATATCCCCTGCAAATCCGTCTATCATCAGATAATAGTCCTGGCCGATTGTCAGATTGTTTGCAGTAATAGAAAGTTGTGAAGAACCTTCCTTGAAGTCTGAAGCCGGCGTGAAACCACAGCATGCCGATGAGGCTGAAAACATCTGCATCTGTATACCCCCCAAAGGATAACCTCCTTTAAAACAGTCGTATATGTCAACAGTTAATGTTGCTGTTGTATTTGAAGCTGTAAACTTCACCCATGAGTTATTGTTGATCTGCACATCACATGCGGGAGCGCCTGTTCCCCAGGCACCGCCAAGTCCGAAGATACCACCCTGACAGGTTCCCGGAGTATAAGCATAGGTGACGTCAACTTCTGCATTACCCCTCATATTACATGGGCGGTCAATTGTGTATGCAGCAGTGGTTGTTCCTGAATAATTATTCAGATCGCAGATATAAAGGTTATTTGAACAATTGTCATTTGTAGGAGTTGAAACACAAATACCAAATATTCCAGTACCTGTACCCCATTTCCAGTATCGTAAATATACCGAAGAACCCGGTGTGAGTCCTGTCTGATATATGTATGGCTGAAGATCCCAGGATGTACCGGGATAATTATGGTCATCGGAACAAGCTATCAATGTCATTGATGAACATGTGCCGGTATATAATGCCATGGCGCCATCAGTAAAACCATAACCGGGCATCGGCATAATACATATTGATCCTGTTGAAGGAACAATTATTTTAAACCAGACATCCTTAGTTGAAACGGAAAAACCACCGACATTCGGAGTGCCGTAATGAGTAGTATCCCAGTTCTCACAGTTGGTTGGCGAAGGCACACCTGTCGTATTTGTTGCTCCGACTGTTGTGAAGAATAAATAGTCGCATTCGGAAGTAACAGTTGGCATTTCAATAGAATTGCACGGATCATCATTTACAGGGGCAGCAGTGGCGGCTCCCACAATACATATCTGGAATGGCGCTCCTCCGGTACTTGAATAATAATCATAAACTCTGACATAATAAGTATTGCCTGCGACAAGGCCTACAGCATCTATCTGTTCGTTGCCATCGGTAAAACCCAGATCCATGCAATACAATGAAGTCAGCGAAGCACATGTGCCGGAGAAAAGTTCCAGAACAGCATCCATTGATGCAGAAGGATCGACAGTAATTGTCTGAACTGAATTTGATGCAACAAATTTAAACCATACATCATCATCGGCGGTTCCGGCACAACCGGCCTGAGACAATGTCGCTCCCATCGAAGTAGATGATGTGTAAGAGCAGGTTGTATTCACATTAAGTAATGTGGCGCTGGCACAATTGTCGTTTGCAGGAGCAACAGGACCGGGTGTTACACATATCGTAAAAGTTCCACTGCCGGAGCCGGCATAGTAATGATAAACGCGGATAGTGTAAACAGTTCCGATAGTAAGCCCTGAAGCATATATTGTTTCGGCATCACCGTCAAAACCCTGGTCCATGCAACTTAATGAAATAAGTGAAGAGCAAACACCAGAGAACAACTGTACGACAGCATCAAAACCTGCAGATCCGTCTACAGTTATAATATGACTGGTTGAAGTTGCGGTGAATTTATACCATACATCATCATCCGCGTTGCCTACACAACCGGCTATGGTCTGGGTAGCGCCCACCGTTGTTCCATTTACAGGACTCGAACAGTTTGCGGTAACAGTAAGACTTGTTGCAGCACTGCACCCGTCGGACTGAGAATATCCGTTAACAGCAGCAGACAGTGCACACAGGGCTATAATAAAAATCTTCTTCATAAAATTCCTGTTAAATTATTTCGAAAGTCTTCTTTTACAATCAACCGGCATAAGGCCGTTGTCAATGATCGCCTGTTTTACAGGTGACAATATATCAATGTTTTCCACACTTTCGTTTCCGGTAATTATTACTTCCACTTTAAAAATAAGTTCCCCCCACTTCTCTCCCACTTTGCATTTACCTTGGCTTCAGTAATACCTTCTATTCTCTTCACATCAGTAATGAGGCTGTCTATCTGGCTTTGTAAATTAAGGTTTTCAAAAGAGTAGAGATAAACCTGTATCTCTTTCGTATTTCCGTCAGTCTGTTGTGCAACCGATTGAAAAATTATCCCCGCAAGGAAAATCAATAAAAAGTACTTTTTCATGTGAATCGATTTTCTGCAAAAATACTACAAAATATGATATGAGGGTTTATTTTTTTGCCTATGTTAAGGTCAAGATCAAGGTCGAGATCAAGGGAAACCGGCCTCGACCTCAACCTTGACCTTGACCTGAATAAATGTTTAAGGAAGTACTATCAGCCCTGTTGTCTCAATATTACTCATATTAAGGGACCTGTCATATATATAGAATGTATACATTATTGAGTCGAACGGTAAATGATGTGAAGTATCATATTCGTAATCAATATCGATGATTATTGTGCATTTACGCAGTTTATTCTGCCCTTTGGGTTCAATATAAGGCGTTCTGTATGCAGTGCTTTTGGATGTATCTTCGACGTTGACCCCATTCTCGACATTATAAAAAGAAAGATGAAGATTATTGAAATACTCTGTACCGGGTGACCATGGAGCGGTCGTATCAGAGTCATGCAATCCTATATCGCCATTGCCGTCAATAAGATAAAAAGAAAGACGTCCTCTCAGGATCTTGTTGCCAAGCAGGTCTGTGGTTACCTGCTTTGTAAACGACTGGAATGTGATAGCAGGGATCTCAGGATAGGTCTGAGGTTTGCGGCAAGCCGTAAAAGCAAGAACTACTGCAAAAAGGATAAGGATTCTATACATAACTGGATACAAAAGTAAATAATAAATGTGAAAAATTGATTTTTTACTGTTACAAAAAAATTAATAAGCGTTATATTTGCAAAAAAAACAAGATGGATATTTTCGAAAAAATGTTAGACAAAGGGCCTCTCGGTAAATACCAGGAGGATGCACACGGTTATTTTGCCTTTCCTAAGCTGGAAGGTGAAATTGCACCTCATATGAAATTCAATGGCAAAGAAGTTCTGACATGGAGTCTTAACAACTATTTAGGATTTGCAAATCATCCCGAAATACGCAAGGCTGATGCTGAAGCTG
>CAZEWB010000111.1:0-8789 GCA_964515655.1 uncultured Bacteroidales bacterium | reverse complement strand
AAGTAGTTGATTTATACGCCGATAACGCATACCGGTTTGTATATAAAACATAAGGGACAAGGAACGCGCCCGCGATATTGTGCAGGACTCGTTCGAGAAAATGTGGCTGAACGTTGATAAAATTGATTTCGAAAAAATCGAAATCCGATCTTTTTACAACAGCGTACAGGACAATGATCGATTCCATCCGCCGCGACAAGTTCCGGAGTTCATTGGATGCAACCGATTCTCTTATTCACTCGCACAGTGAACAATATTCTGATATTGGTGAAATTCTAGAAAAAGCCATTCAGAAGCTTCCCGACGATCAGCGCGTGTCGATTATGTTGCGCGACTATGAAGGTTATTCGTACAAGGAAATTGAAGAGATAACAGGATTGAACGAAGCACAGGTCAAGGTTTATATATACAGGGCCCGCGTATTTCTCAAGAATTATATCGGACAAATGGAAGTACTCATATAAAACACAACGCCATGAAAATCACACGACACAATTACGAAACTTTCCTTATCGATCACATCGACGGGAACCTGGATGCAGAGACCAGGAAAGAACTTCTGCTGTTCCTTGAACAGAATCCCGACATAAAAAACGAATTCGAGAATCTCGAAGATGTCACTATCAGCGCCGGCGATATGAAAATGCCCGGCAAATCGGAACTGAAAAAAGCAGATGAAACGATCTCTGAATTCGATAAAAGGTGCATTGCTTTTATAGAGAATGACATGTCCGAGAGGGAAAAGCTCTCTTTTGCCAAAGAATCTTTTCTTAACGAAGAAAAGTCCAGAACCCTGAAAATATTTTCACTCACAAAACTCACCCCCGACACATCTATAGTTTTTCCGGATAAGGAAAGTCTTAAAAAGTCTGTGCCTGCTTTCAGAAGGGCATGGCTTTATACTTCTATTTCGGCAGCTGCCGGGATTTTGCTGATAACCGGTTTTTTTGCTCTTAACAGAAATCCTGAACCCGGAACCGCCTCTATGCTTGCACAATCGGAACTGTCTTTCGATGATGTTTCAATTAAGATACAAAAAAACGTTCCATCCGACAATACTGTGAATGAACCGGTAAAAAATAATGACGTGTATCCGGTAAGAAAAAAGGAAAACACACCCTTGCACCAGCCGGATTTTATTGCTGTGCAGATGCCTGATGAAAAAATAAACGAAGAAAATGACAACAAAAAAGTCATTAAGCAGGACAATAAAGAGAATAAGGATACTACCGAAAACTTAATTATCCCGAACGAATTACTTCTGAAGCAAAACGAGAAATTGCTTGCAAATAACAATACAATAAAAAAGGCTGAGAAAAAATCGGGTTTTCTTTATTATGTCGAACAGGGAGTAAAAGGATTCCGGTCGTTAACAGGTAAAAACGTTGATCTTGATCGCCAGGTTGGTAAGGATGGTAAGACGGAACAGTTTGCTTTTAATATCGGGAAATTCAAGGTAAGCCACACTAAAGCGAAATAGATTTCGTGCTTCCGACGCTTCCATGATCCCCATATACTACTATTTGTATGTTTCGTTTTACCCGGGGGAACGATGGAAGGTCGGACGAGCCCCAACCGACATTCCATCGTCCGACCACGGATGCTTTTGTAAACTCCGGCAAAAAAAGGAGGACATGGAATCGTCGGAAAGAAATACCTTTGTTACTGAACCAAAAAAAAAGCCGCACTCCGGCGGCCTTTTAATGTTGTATGTTTTTTTTACCTGAGGGTGATATTGTATGTTTTGTTCTTGAACGTCAGTGTTGCCTGGTCGTCGCAGGCGCCTGAGCCGTAATCGAGGGTACGGGTGTCGCCGCCTTCGGGGACTATTTCTATGGTTCCGCTTACTATCCAGCGGCAACTGAGTTCTATCCTGAGGTCGTTTGTAATTGCAACATCAAAGTCGTTACCTTGTGCATTTGTGCCTGAAGCTGTTCCGCTTATAAGGTAAACATCATCCGAAAGGATAGGCCATGTTGTATTATATCCCTGTATCCACTTTCTTGTTCTTGTGCTGTTCCAGCTGATTGTTCCATTATCAGTACTAATTGAAGCATTGGAGACCTGAACATCAAAAATTATATTTCCGTCGTTATCGGCGCCGGTGTTGGTTACGGTTTTTGTACCCTGAATCAGGTTGCCGTTACGGTAAAAATTATCAAGGGTGTTTGTAATTACTGTTCCTGCATCGCGGTACCTTCCGGTGAATGTAGAAACGATACGACCCGACCTGGTAATTCCGTATGCGTCGGTGCAACCTGTTCCAAAGTCAACGATTATTGTATCTGCATTTGTTGAATCGCTGCGAAAGAACGAAATTGTAGGACAGCCGGTAAGTATAGACTTTGTTGTTGCCGAGGCTTCTTCGTATGCCTTGTCCACCTGCAGGTGAATGTCGTTAAAGGCAGCTTCAGCAAGGGCGTTGTCTGCTGCAGATTGTCTCAGATCTTCACGTTCTGCTTTTTTACATGATGTTGTTGCAAGAATAACTGCTGTTATTACCACTGCAATTTTAAAAAGGTTAGTTTTCATTTTATTATTATTTTTTGGTTTCATAAGTATTACACTTCAGGAATATTTTACCCTTACCCGAATTAAAATTATTTTACTAGAACACTGTCGAAATTAACATATGATGTTGAGAAATAGCCCGTTGCTCCTTCGCTTAAATCTGTTTCCGGGTTAGCTTTCTGTGCATCGAACAGACCTCCGGACCACTGTGTCTCTAATAAAAGTGACCGGATAAAGGTTTCGTAATTATCACTCATCGACATTTTTTTTGCCATTATAACAGTTCCGGAAGGAAAAATGACCTGTTCATATACAGGTCTGAAGATACTGCTCACATCAATTGTAGTAAGGGTGTAAAAATACAAACGGGAAGTGTCGCCGCTATCCGGCCTTATTATTTCAATTTCATACTGAAAGGCACCTGTCTGGTTGTACTGGGGATATAGCCATAAAAGACGAAAATAAGAGGTTCCCGGAATTGACTCATAGGCCAGACTAAAACTACCAATAACCTGTTTCATCGTGTCGGAAGCATAATAGTCCTTATTTCTGTAATTGATATGCAGCCTGTACTTTTTTCCTGCTTCACCGCTGCCGGTAGTGTAGTAAATACCTTTTTCTGACGGAGATTCGGTGAACACATAATTATTTATACCGTCATCAACATTAACCACCGCGTCACTTACGGGAGCAGCTTCATCCCCCTGATTCCCAACGGGACGGCTCAGTCTGATATACGAAACCCCGGGGTCATTTGTAAAGCGGCCCTCTACAACGAGCACTTCAGGAGGCTGATCATCCGTCAGGTCGCCTGCTTCTTTTTCGCACGAAGAGAAAATGAATGCCGCTGATACCATGCAGATCAATAATAATATGTTGCTGATTTTTGTCATTCAGAATGAAAATTTATACGAAAATGAAGGCAGAAAACCGAAAATGTACTTCTCGGTCGTCAGGTAATCCGGGTCGTATGTATCGGACACCACAACATAATGCCCGTTCTCATTAACGATCTTATTGTAATTTACCGAAAAAGGATTCTTCCTGTTGTATACATTATATATAGATAAGGTAAGGTCGTGTCTGAACCTGTTTTGTCTGTTCCTGTTAAGGCGGAAATTCACAGAAAGGTCGAGGCGGTGATAATCCCTGAGACGGCTGTTGTTCCTTGAATCGTAAATCGGCACCATTATTCCCAGATATTCATAAAAACCGGTCGGCGTGGTCGTGGGCTGGCCTGTGGAATATATCCATGCTAGGCTGTATTCTGTCCTTTTCCCCGCCCTGTATTGCAGGGTTGCCGAAATCTGATGGGGTTTGTCGTAGAGAGAAGGGTAAGTCTGCCCGTTGCTTATTTCCGGAACTGTTATCAGGCTACGCGAAAATGTGTATGCTACCGAATAGGATGTTTTTTCGGTATTCTTTCTTACAAACAATTCTGACCCGTACGCATCAAGACTTCCGGTTCTGAACTCACCTTCAATTGCATTGTTAAGAAGCAGCAGAGCGTGATCTTTGTATTCGATGAAATTGTTTATTCTGCGGTAATAAACTTCCAGCCCGGCAGTAAGCCCGATACCTTTATAAAATGATAACAGTCCCGCCCCGAAGTAATCGTTTTGCTCAGGTTTTAGTGAAGGCCCTGAGGGCAGCCATGTCTCAAGCCCCGTAAAAGGAGTAATAGTGTTTGATATAAGATGAAGTGACTGGTAAGAATGACGGTAATTGAAGAAGACTTTATATGTGGAATCTATTCTGTATTCGATAAGCAGACGGGGTTCGGGGAGAAAAAAAGTATTGTAAATACCGTGTGTATCGTAGGAGGTTGTATCTTCTGCGATGTGTTTTTCATTATATATTAATTCTTCAGTCGGTCCGCGGCTCATGAACCAACCGATCCTTATGCCTGCTTCGGCATACAGTTTAGGGAAAGGGCAGAACGAATACGAATAATAATTTTCGATCAAAGTCACCCGCCTCAATGGTATAACAGGAATGATAAGTTCCGAATTAGGTTGTGTTGTATGATAGTTGCCGGGATTAATTGTGAATCCTGTCAGCTGCAGCCCTGCTTCTGCTTTGTGATTCTTTGCCGGGTACCATGCCAGACTGTGTTTTACCGATGCTGAACCGATATAATTGTTCCAGTAGTTATTGTTCTCAACAGAAGTATACAACAGATAGTTGTACTTACTTGCAGATATCACCGTATTTGCGAACAGTTTTTCGTTATAGAGATGGTTCCATCTTACCGAAGATGCAAAATTGCTCCATTCCAGAGAAGTGCCCTTATTATCGTCGGCGTATATATCGCCGGAATAATAGAACGAAAAGAACAAGCGGTCGTACAAACCAAGACGGATATTCGTCTTGAAATAAATGTCATAATACTTAAGGTCAGGAAGACGCGGGTATTTTTTCATGTTGCGGTTGAACCGGAACCGGCGGAGGGCAAGGTAAAATGAACTTTTATCAACCTTAATAGGACCTTCGGTGAATAAAAAAACAGTAAAAGGGCTGATACTCCCTCCCGCCGACCATTTCTGAAGATTGCCCTCTTTTGTTGTGATATGTATAACGGAAGCCAGGTTCCCGCCAAACTGTGCGGGCGAATACCCGTTGTAAACGGAAATATCCCTGGCGGTCTCAGGAAGTAATGATGAAAACAGACCGATAAGATGAGACGGATTATAAACGGGGGATTCATCAATTATTATCTGGTTGTGGGATTTTCCCGCACCCCTGCCCGAGAAATATACCGAGGCATCGCCAAAACCTTTGATGCCGGGAGAATACTGAAGACTTTTCAGCAATTCGCTTTCCCCTGCCATCAGTATTTTCTCGGTGTATGGCAATATCATCTGTGCCTGCCCGGAAACATCCTGTTTGCCGCTGTCTCTGGCCACGACCTTTGCCTCAACGATCATTTCGTAACGGGGACTGAGGTTGAAGAAAAGAGAGACATTTCTGTTCAGGTTGATCTCAACGGTCTTTGCATTGTAGCCGAGGTAAGAGACCTGAAGTGTGTAGAAGCCTTCTTCGAGTGTAAGCGAAAAAAAACCGTAGGCATTTGTAACGGTTCCCAGGGTTGATTCTTTTACTATCACACTTGCGAAAGGCATTGCCTCGCCGCTTCCTTCCTGCCTGATAAATCCGCTGACAGTAAAACGGCCGCCTTTGTTCGAACTTATCTTTTCTTCATCGTCCGACTTTCGGATCGCTCTAAGGACTATTACATTTTCAACGACCCTGAACTCGATGTTTTGTTTGCCAAGAACATCTTTCAGAACAAAAGAAACGGTCTTGTTCTTATATCTGCATTTTATTTCATTGGTTTCTCCTACAAGAGAATTGCTGTAAGAAAAAGGGATCTTTGTCTGATCCGTTATCCCGTTCAGAAAATCTTTAAGGTTTGCTTTTTTCAGGTTCAGGCTGATCCTGGTATCAAGTTCCGGGCTTTGGCCGTATGCAGGAGCGCGGAATATTACCAAACAGGTCAGTAAAATCAGTCCGGTTAACCGCATGAGTTTCCTGATATTATATAACGGGCACCTTCTTTTCTGTAGGTCCATCCGAAAGTCTGGGTGATGATGTCAAGGATCGCTTCGGGCTTATCGGTATTGAAAGTTGTGGTTATTTTGCAGTTTCCAAGTGTCTTATCGGAGAATTCAATCTCAATCCCGTAGATATCCTTAAGTGAAACTGCAATTCCCGAAAGAGAAGTGTTATCAAATACCATACGGTTTGTTCTCCACGAATAATTATTAAGAATATTATTGTCGGATGGTTTTATCTCCGAACTTTCTACTGTGCATATCCCTGTTTCGCCTGCGTTAAGAATTATCCTGTCTGTTTTTTCTTTTTTCTGAACGGCTACTTTTCCGCTTTCCACGCTTACAATAATTTCTCCGGGTTGTCCGGTCTCTTTTACAAAGAACGAAGTTCCTAATACTTCAACATAATATTCTTTGGTTTCAACTATAAAGGGTCTGGTCTTATCCGGGCTGACATGGAACCAGCCTTCGCCGCTGAGTTTTACACGCCTTTCGTTCTTTTCGAAATTTTCGGGATAAGTAATACTTGATTCTTTTTTGATAGCCATTTCACTGCCGTCATCGAATTTCAGAACTGTGTTCTGACCATCTGCAACAAGAGTTTTTTCTGCATTGAAAGTCGTAAACCAGAGAACTGCTGCAGTGGTAAGAATCACGGCGATCATTGCGGCAACACGCAGCCATACCCGTTTGGATGATATTGAAAAATTCCTGCGGCGGAAATTATTCCATTCTTTATCTGTGTCAATTTCGGGCAGGTCAGCTACGTTTCCGGCAGAAGTCCACGCTTCTTTGAGGCTGTTGTACAGATCTTTGTTTTCCTCACTTTCATCTATCCATTTCTGTATAAGAAGAGATTCCTCATCAGTGGCGTTTCCGGTAATGTGTTTTACCGCCAGTTCCAGATTTATATTTGAATCCAGGTTGTTCATCTCATTTTATTATACACTTCAGAAAACATTTACCCTTACTGTTTGAAAAGAAAAAATAACAAAAAAATCATCAGGTCCCTTATTCCCTTTAGATTATCGCGCAACATCCTGAGCGCCCGCGACATCTGTGTTTCGACTGTTTTGACAGAGATTCCCAGTTTTTCAGCAATTTCAGCATATTTTAAATCTTTAAAACGACTCATTACAAAAACCTCCCGGGTCTTTTCGGGTAATCCCGAAATTGCTTTCATGATCATTTTCTTCAGTTCGGCATTTTCTACCGAACTGTCGGGAGCCGTGTTTTCGTCGGAATGAAATTCAAGAGTATCGGTATTTGTAAACTTTTTATTGAAGCGTAAATGATTCAGGCTTTTGCGATAAACCATTGTAAAAAGGTAGGATTTGATATTCCCGTCAGATGATATCTCGCTTCTTTTTTCCCACAAAACCGAAAATGAATCGTGAACAATATCTTTTGCCGCTTCTTTATCCTTTACAATGTTCAACGAGAAATATACAAGCGGGGTAAAATGTTCCTTAAAGATCCTTTCGAAATCATTAATACCAATACCGGTGTTATTTTCCTTTTCCAAGTCGTTATAATCCCGATGACAAAAATAAACAAAATGAATTTGCGGCGCTGAAATAATGAAATATTTGTGATTTGATATTTGCTTCTCCGATATTTTGAGATGGCTGCTTACGCCAAAGGTGACGGAAGACAGAAGTTGACAGTAGTCGGCAGGCAATTGGCAGTCGGCAATTGACAGTCGGCAATACCCACCGCCCATGCCCAACTCCACTTCCGACTTCGGTCTTTCGTCTTCCGACACTTCTGGTGAAGTATCCATTTGCAAACTGCAGGTTGAAAAAAATAAAAATAAAATATTGTTCTTTCGCTCTCCTTGATTAAATTTGTAGAAAATAACAAGAATATATATGACTACTAAACCTGTTTTTGCCGTTGTATTGTCCGGTTGCGGTGTTTTCGACGGTTCCGAAATTCACGAAGCGACCCTTACGTTATATGCAATTAAGAAGCTTGGTGCGGATTATGAGATATTTGCACCGGATATTGAAATGTATCATACAATAAATCACATTACCGGAAAGCCCGGCAAAGAAAAGCGCAGCGTTATCAACGAATCGGCACGTATTGCAAGGGGGAAAGTAAAACCTCTTTCGGAGTACAGGGCATCGAAATTCAATGGCATTATCTTTCCCGGCGGCTTTGGTGCGGCAAAAAACCTTTGCACTTTTGCCTTCGACAATGCAAAATGCAAGGTACTTCCCGAGGTGACAAAAGCAATTAAAGAGACAGCACAACTGCAAAAACCAATAGGCGCACTGTGCATTGCTCCCGTGCTTATTGTAAAAGTTCTCGGTAATATTACTGTTACAATCGGCAGCGATAAAGACACAATAAAGGCCATTGAGAAGATGGGCGGAAAACACATACAGACAGACCAGTGCCAGGTCGTTATTGACCCTGTAAATAAAATTGTTACATCCCCCTGCTATATGCTCGAAGCAACAATCGACCAGATCGGCGAAGGAGTAATTAATGTTGTAAAGGAAATGCTGAAAATGACCAGGTGATCATTTACTGTGTAACAGACAACAAAACTATAGCAGGGAAAATCAGCGAGTTTATCCGTACAAGAAAATTGAAAAAAAAACATTTTTTGAAACGGACAATTACGAAAAAATCAAAAAAGGTAAAGGTTTAAGAGCCAAATGTCCAGTAAGAAACAGGGTGTGCCGAAAACAAAAACCAAACACACCCAACACA
>CAZEWB010000110.1:1908-8816 GCA_964515655.1 uncultured Bacteroidales bacterium | reverse complement strand
TCCAAGCCCCAAGATCCAAGCCCCAAGGGACGGCTCCCATGGAATTTGGGACTTGGGGCTTGGATATTGGGGCTTATTCACTGTCTTTTTGCGTAACATCAGTTATTTAATAAGTGCATTATAGTCTCCCACGTTCACTTCGGAAGCAGAGCCTACAATTTCAGCATGATTTCCTATCATTGAATTTTGAATGTGTGCTTCGGCAACATATGCATAACGCTGGACAATGCTGTTGCGGATAATAGAGTTTCTGACCTGGGAATATGCCCCCACTGAAACATAGGGACCAATCACACAATTTTCGACCAGAGTTTCTTTTCCGACAAAGCATGGGGGAAGGATAACAGAGTTTATGACCTGTGCCTGTTCGAGAATAAGGTTGCCGTTAAGGCTTTCAAGGATCCGTTTGTTGGTATAGATCGTTGCATCTTTATTCCCGCAGTCAAGCCATTCGTCAACCTGCCCTGTTCTGAAGCGGATACCCTTATTCTTCATGTTCTCGAGTGCATCGGTAAGCTGGTATTCCCCGTTTTTGCTGATGTTGGCACTTACAAGGTGCTGAAGTTCGTCCCTGAAATTCTTACCGTCGCGCACATAGTAAATTCCTATGATGGCAAGGTCGCTGATAAAGGTTTTCGGCTTTTCAACAAAATCAGTTATGTAACCATTTGAGTCGAGTTTGACAACGCCAAACGCTTCGGGGTTATTGACCTTCTGTACCCAGATAACGGCTTCATCACTATCATCAAAAGACATATTTTCGGCCATGAACAGGGTGTCGGCAAATGCAACAACAACAGGACCGTGGAGTGAAGGCGCTGCACAAAGAACAGCGTGTGCAGTGCCCAGAGCTTCCGACTGGTAATATATTCGTGGTTTGCTGCCCGTTTCCCTTGCTATTGCACAAAGCTGGTCTTCCACTTCTTTTCCGAAATTATTACCGATGATAAATGCAATTTCATCGAAGGGCTTGCCGATAACTCTTGTGATATCCTCAACAAGACGGTGAACGATAGGTTTGCCGGCAATTGGCAGCAGTGGTTTGGGAATCGTGAGTGTGTGAGGCCTCATTCTTTTGCCCACACCGGCCATTGGAATTATCAGTTTCATATATCTTTTATTTATTATTATTTACAAAACGTATTTGTGTCAGGAATTATTTGCATGTGTCTTTAGCCGCAGATTTCGCAGATTTTCACAGATTGTTTTCTGTGTAATCTGTGAAATCTGTGGCAAAATTCGGCAAGTCACATCCAGCAGCATTCCCGAAAGCATGAACGGATATTTCATAGTTTTTGTTTAACCCGCTAAAGTAAACAAAAAACCTAATATACTAATGTATACATTGCAGACTGTATATGAACAGTATATTGTTTATATTTGCCATGATCTATGGCTGAGAAAACATACACATGCCCTGCCGGATGCCCCGGCTGCTATTATCCTCAGCAATCATATGAATCAGTATTGGCCGGAAAGCAGGAAAAAACTTCGTTAATTTTTTCAAAAACCGGCTTAATTGCCGAAGAAACCGAACAGGCTCCGCCCGAAAACCGGCTAAATTACAGACGTAAAGCAGTTCTTCATACTGAATTCAGGGATAGCAAATGGCAGTTCGGGCTGATGAAAAACGACGAAGTGCTGGACATCGGTAACTGTGCAATACATAGCAATATAATAAACAACTCTGTTGATGTTCTGAAAAAACATCTTCCTGCCGTAAATGATCTTCCTTTGAGATACTATGTGCATTCCGGGCAACAGGCAACGCTTGTGTTTAAAACAAAAGGGAAAGTTGATCTTTCGTGGATGAATGCAGACTGCGTAAAAGAACTGGAAACAGCCGGTATTGAGGGTTTCTGGGTTCATTACAACGCTTCGGCAGGACGCAGGATCTTCCTTAAGGACATTCTTGAGTTTGTTTGGGGCAAAAAACTTTCGGAAGATGAGAACGGCCTTAAATACGGCCCATTAAGTTTTACACAGCAGATACACTCACTTTCAAATACAGCGCTTGATATTGCCAATGACTTTTTCTATAATAATAAAATATCAGATACCTTAATTGACCTGTATTCAGGGACGGGCGCCGGGTTGAAAAAGTTCAGATCATCAGGATTTATTTGCATGGGAGTGGAACTCTCTGGCGAAGCAGTGGAAATGGCCATACTGAATAATCCCGGTGTTAAAATATTACGCGGTAAGTGTCACCAGCGGATACCTCAGGTATCAGAGTTTCTTGGAGAGGATAAACTGGATTCAGGAAAATGGAACCTCTACGTAAACCCACCCCGCACAGGCCTCGATGCTGAACTAATGAAATGGATATGCAAAACCAAACCTGAAAGAATTGCTTATCTCTCGTGCAGCCCGCACACGCTTGCACGCGACCTGACGATACTTATGAGTTATGATTACAAAGTAAACCGGCTTAAGCCCTTCGACTTTTTTCCGTACACAAGGCATGTGGAGACACTTGCATTGATGGGAAGGTAAATACTTAAAATTTGTATTTTAATAAATTCCAAATATCAATTTTCAATTATCAAACAAATTCAAATATCAACACAATTAAATTCAAAACCGGATTAGGGTTTTGTGTTTGAGAGGTTCAGGGACTTCCTGACCCTTGTTTTGCGCCATTCCGGCCTTTTATGCATGTTATTATTGCGTTATACCGGCATGTTTTTTTGCGCTACAATTTATATGTTGTCATTAACCTCTATTTTTCATTATCACCACACATTAAAATCCCCTTCCCTGTTTTCCATCCTGCTTGTAGGTTGCTGAAGGCCGCCGGAAAGTATTGTGACCTGGTCCTGGACGAATTTCTGTAACTCCGACAACATTATTTTTCCATCCTTGTTAAGGTCTGCAGACCCAGAACGGATCCCGTTAATCAGGCAGTACGTAAAAAGGCCGTTTTTCCACTCACCGCTTTCCATTGCAGATTCCATTCCTCCGGCGCTCGAAATAATTGTTGTTCCCGTTCCCTTTCTAAGGTCGGCGAACAGGGTTTTTACCAGGTCGTATGTGTTGTTGCTGCCCAAGCGGGGTTTAATATCAGCGCCCACTTTTCTGAAAAGGACATTGGCGGTGTTGTTTGCACTTCCATCTGCCATTGCAAGTTCGTCCTTGTCGATCTCACCGCTGTGACAGGCATCAATGAACAGCACTTTTTTCAGCGGAGCGATCCCGTCCAATAACCCTTCAACCGTTTCGTACGGGATACCTGTTTTGGAAGGATTACTGAAGTCCATATCGTACGCAGCCAGATAATAATCAAGTTTATCATCAAGTACGCCATGACCCGCAATGAACATAATGACCTCGTCATTTATTCCGGCGGGCATAAGGAAATCCTGTGCTGAAATTATATTCTCCTTTGTAGCCTGCTCGTTCATTATAGTTTTTTTGTAAATATTTCCGAATCCGCTGCCGGATACAAAAAGTTTCACAATATCTTCAGCATCCTTGTCGGCATAGGTAAGGTCATACCTGTTGTCGCTGTACCTGCTGACTCCTATTGACAAAAGGTACAGGTCGGGTTTTCCCGACGGTTTATTGCAGGTAACATAAAATGTCTCCCTGTAACTCTCAGCGCCGGCCTGATTGAGGACCGACACCTGAACTTTGTTTACGCCGTACGCCAGTTTTAAATGGACGTGCAAAAGATATTTCTGAGTACTGTACTTCCGCAGATCTATGCCTGCAGTTCCGTACACAGGAACATCATTGATAAAAATATTTACGCGGTCGAGTTTGTATTTATTATCATTCAGATTAAGTTCAATGTTTGCAGTATCTTCTTCTGTAGCTGCGGGCAGATATTCGAAATTCTTTATTTCAATTTCGGGCAGATTGAAGTCCTCCTTAAGCATTTCTTCGGTAAAATTCATTTTTTTAAGACGTTTAATGCAGGCCTGATGGTATGCCGCAATAACAGCGCTGTCGGCATATCCCAGGCGGGAAAGAACAATGTCGGGGCGATTATATTTAAGGTCGAACTGCTCGAACGAATAAAGTTTGTCATCAATTTTGAACGATACCATCTGCATCGCATTCCTGGATGAAGCATAATAGTTGTCGCGTGTCTTTATAAAGTAGTCTCCTTCATTCAAAGGGACCAAATGCAGTATCTCTTCGCCGGTGTTGAGATCGTTTATCGTTATCGAAGAATTGTATTTTGCGATGAACCTGTTAGACCTGAAATCGATGTCCTGGAAGCAATGCCCGTATGCATTCTCGATCGGGTAATCGTTAAGGAAGAACTGGTTCATCATTTTACCTGTCGTCACATCCCATCTCTGAACCTTATTGATATCGCTGCATACGGTTATAAAAGATTTCCCATCGGGGTAGAAGGCTTCGACACTTGAATGGAAAACAATTCCCACTTTCTGTTCCTCTGTTTCATTAACCATTGGCAATTGGTGAATAATCTTTCCAACCGCGCTTTCCCATACAAACACAGCTTTCTGATCCATCCGCATAATGGCAAAATACTTCCCGTCGGGGCTGAAACATACATTATCGACCTGTAATCCTGCAACGACATTCTCGATGTCTACAAATGCGGCTGATTCGATATTCCATCTTTTTATTGTCCCGTCCTTATTCGCCAGCACCGCATATTTGCCGTCGGGACTGAAAAAGCTCGATGATGCCAATACCTGGACGATCATCTTTCCCGTTACAAGGTTCCATATCTTTACCGAGTCCATTGCTCTTACCGCAAGCATTATTGCGTCGGGGCTGAAACTATATACGACCGAGTTATTGGTATATCTTTTTTCTAAATCGTAATTTTTGAATTTGTACAGTAATTTCCCGGTATGTGTCTCGTAAACCCATGTAAACTGTTCGTTATAGAGCGACTTTGAGGCAAAAAGTTTCCCGTCGGTGCTGAGTGTAGGTTTGTCCAAGCCTCCTGAACCATTGTACCTGATGATCAATTCCCCTGTAGCAGTCTCCCACAGGCAAGTGGAATCTTCCTTCGAATAGCTAAGTATGTATTTCCCATCGGGCGTTGAGCATTCGTTGTTCACCCTCGCATAGCGACCTGTGATATTCACCAGCGGACGTATTGCAGAAAGCGACCATACTTGTGGCATTTCGCCCCATGCTTGTGTAAGGATGCTATAACTACCATCGTTCTTTCCATCGGAAATAAAACCTGCGCACTCGATATTATTGGAATATCCTTTAAGCGAATGGACAAGTTTTCCCGTTCCAGTTTCCCATATCTTTATAATTCCCTGAGCTGTTCCGCAGGCATAGTACTTTCCATCAGGGCTCACGGCAACGCATTTTGCATGGTTCCTCTGCCCGTACATCCTGTCTTCCTCGTTAGTATGTTCGCAGTAAAAAAGCGAGTCGCCGCTCATGATGTCCCAGATGATAGCAGACCCGTCCCAGGAAGATGTCACAACCTTTAATCTGCCGCTCTTATCCGGGGGACAAAATACTGCCTGCGTAATATTATTCCAGTGCCCATTAAGTGTGGATTGAATTTTACATTTTACAACATCAACAATAAATGCATTTTTAATATCCGTGTTGGCAGTGACGATGTATTTCCCGTCGGGGCTGAATTCGGCCCAAGTTACGGTTTCCGGCATCTTTACCTTTTTAATTATTTCGCCTGAACCTGCATCGAGCACCCTGAGTTCGTTCCCGTTTCCTGTTGTTACAATGTAATTCCCGTCGGGACTGTACTGCGCGTCCATCACATTATCAGGCTTCCCGGTAATGATATACTCAATCTCGCCGGTCACAACATTATATATCCTGGCAGTATCTGTATAATTTGACACGATGAGGTGTTTATAGTCAGGGCATACGCTCATCTTTACAAAATCCCTCCTGAAATTCCTGAATTCCCTTATTGTTTTTTTATCATTCCTGTCGATTATCACAACCTTCCTGTCGGTCAGGACAAAAATTGAATCACCGTTATCACCGAAAAAAGCCCTACGAGCGCCAATCATGGTCTTTTCGTCATCGCTGAACACAGTATAAGATTCGACCATCAAGCCTGTCTTTGCATCCCAAATCCTCACAGTCCTGTCCTGCGATGCTGTTAAAATCATTTTACCGTCCTTGCTGAATTGCGCATCGAAGAGATCACCCATGTGACCCGAAAGGTCATGCAGCAGTTTCCCCGATTTCACATCCCACACTTTGGCAGTTCCATCGCTAGAAGAAGAAAGAAGCAGTTTCCCGTCGGGACTGTATTCTACAGAATTCACGCCATTGCTGTGCCCTATGGGTAAAACAATTTTTGCATCATTCTGGGAGAAGGAAGGTGAAGAGAGAATAAGAAAAATTATAAAAAGCCGGTACATGATTTTCTGAAAAGAGTATTGATATTTATTTGTAGTAAAATTAAGAAAAAAACTAATAGTGATGCGAATAATATTTATTTTAACTATACTTAAAATGTTTCATCATTTCATGAATTGTTTTAAGTATACATTTACTACAATTTTCGACTTATACCTGTCAAAATATTTCGGGATACTTCGCCGGATTAAAGGCACACAGGAGGTACTATATTCTTATTTATTTTATTTTTATTTCAATTCCGTTCTTAAAAATTTCATAAACGAAAGGACTTCCTGAATTCAAATCTTTTTTCGAAACTGGATGAGGCTCTATTCTGGTATCAATCTGAGATGCGATCAGCATTAACTGTATCTGTATATCGAACCTCTCTGAATCCCTGAGATTCTCAATAATAAGAGCAATATCAATATCGCTGTCTGGAGTATTGGTGTTTTTTGCATAAGAGCCGAAAACATATGCTGAAATCAGTCCCGGCATTTTACCTGCAACAGAATGGATATATTGTTTTATTGCGCTATCAGTTTTTTTATCCATGATCTTTTGGACTCATATTGCAAAGA
>CAZEWB010000110.1:0-1898 GCA_964515655.1 uncultured Bacteroidales bacterium | reverse complement strand
TGTGTTGGGTGTGTTTGGGTGGTTTGTTAATGATGATGATGTTGGTGACGATGATGATGATGGACATAATGCTACCGGAAGACCCATCAGGTCAAAGGATGAGCTTGAGGTATAGTTTTATTATTATCCATTAACTAAATATTTTTTAACCATTATCTTTTTGACTGTTATTGCAAAGATACAAAATCTTTCGTTACTGTTGAATGCTAATATTGGTGTCCAAATATAAAAACTTAGTCAAAATATTTCCGGGTACTTCGCCGGATTATATGCATGCATCACGCTATAAATGCATTCGAAAACATTTTCGGCGTTGGGATTCGAGAAGTAGTCGCCATCGGTTCCGCAGGCGGGACGGTGCTCTTTTGCAGTAAGTGTTACCGGACCGCAATCGAGATATTTCCATGCCTGCTGGTCTTCCAGAACTTTCTGCATCATGTAAGCCGTTGCTCCACCGGGCACATCTTCATCGAAGAAGACTATCTTGTTTGTTTTCTTCAGTGATTGAAGGATAACTTTATTTAAGTCGAAAGGCAGCAGGGTCTGCACATCAATAAGTTCAACTGAAATGTTTAATTCCTTCAACTGCGTTATGGCTTCCTGCGCAACACGCACGCATGCACCGTATGTAACGAGTGTAACATCACTGCCTTCGTTAAGTATTTCCGGAACGCCAAGCGATATGCAGAATTCGCCGAGGTTGTCAGGTCTGTATTCTTTGAATTTGCCGCCATTTAACGGTTCAATAACAAGGGCGGGATCGTCCGCTTCGAGAAGAGTGTTGTAAAATCCCGCGGCCTGTGTCATGTTCCGGGGAACACATAAATATATCCCACGAATAGAATTAATGACCATGCTCAGAGGCGAACGGGAATTCAGTAAGCCCTGAAGTCTGTGCCCGCGGGTTGTAATAATTACAGGCGCTTTCTGTCTTCCTGCGGTCCGGTACATCTGAGTTGCAAGGTCATCGCTCAAGGTCTGCAAAACTGAAATAAGGTTGTCAAAATCATGAATATCGACAACCGGCCTGAGGCCGCGGAGCGCCATTCCTATTCCCTGTCCTATTGCAGTATTTCCATGAATCGCTGATTTGATAATACGGGTTTCGCCATATTTTTTCAGTAATCCTTCGCAGGCATGGTTCACCTCTTCACCAATGATCACTATTCCGGGATTTTTCGTGAACAACAGGTCCCAGTTGTCTCGCAACACTTCGCATCCTTCGACCATTTCGCGTGAAAGGACTGGTTTTACCTCTTTGACTTTCAGTGCGGATCTGTCGTTTTCGGCATACAGATGTGAATCATAAAGGTTTCGTACTTCGCTGTAATTTCTTTCCAGCCATGAATGCAGGTCATGCTGCAGTCTCTTACGTTCAGTGCAATCAATGCACATGTGGCGCAATATCTTTTGGGCTGCTACGAAAATGTCTTTGCGCGATGGATTGGGAATCTTCTTTAATTCAAGGGTAATAATTCCGATCTTATCGATGTGTTCTTTGCGGCAGATACATTTGCGGCTACCGATAACAGAGACCAGATCGTCCCTTTGTCGTCTTATAGGAATAATATAGTCGTCCCATGCTCTTTTCTGTGCGTCACGTGTGCGGGCAATGGCAGCATCTTCTATCTTTTTCAACTCACCCTCAGTTGCAATTCCTTTGCCGATCATCCACTCCCTGAATTTTTTTATTCCGTCATTTTCCTCATCCCGTTTCTGCAGCTCATGATTTTTAAAAGGTTCGCCCTTTCCGGATGCAGAATGTCCCAGTGGCTGCGTAAGCTCTTCGACATAAAACAAAACAGGGATGTGTTCTTTTCTTGCCTTTTCAACTCCTTCACCGAATGTTTTTACCATTGCCGCATAGTCCCAGCCTTTAACATTATATACCTGCATAC
>CAZEWB010000109.1:0-8935 GCA_964515655.1 uncultured Bacteroidales bacterium | reverse complement strand
AAGAATTCGACCGCGTTGCCGAAGGCGAGTTGGAATGGCAGAAAATGATAGATACTTTTTACAGGCAATTCCATCCCCAGGTCACGATTGCAATGGAGTCAAAGGAAAAAAGAGTGGGAGAGCGGGTTCTGGGCAATGACCCTACGACAGGATTACCGGTTTTTGTAAAGATCGGAAGGTTTGGCCCCTTTGTACAGATTGGTGAATCACAGACAGATGAAAAACCCCGGTTCGCAAGTTTGCCAAAAGGATTCGAAATGGAAAGCGTTACCATGGAACAGGCCCTTTCTTTTCTTGCATTTCCCAGGGAAATTGGAAAGATCGGTGAGGAGCCGGTTACTGTGAACATCGGAAGATTCGGCCCATATATTTATTTCGAGAAGAAATACTATTCACTTGCTAAAAGCGACAGTCCCCTTACAGTAGATCTTAAAAGAGCAAAAGAATTAATTTCGGAAAAAAAGGACAGGGACGAACAGAATGTCCTGCTTGCATTTAAGGAAGATGCCGATATTAAAGTTCTGAATGGCAAATACGGACCGTATATTTCATATCAGAAAAAGAATTATAAGATCCCGAAGGATAAAACTCCCGATAAACTGACATATCAGCAAGCTAAGGAGATCATTGAAAACGGACCTGTGAAAAGCAAAAGAAAAAAATGAACCGGCTGACCAATTTTGAACCGATAGCAGAACATTATGTAAAACCTGAAAAACCAACAGGAAAAATAATAGATTATGTTGTGTTCTGCGGTAGCGAAATACTCCCTGAAATCCAGAAAAAAAAATCACTTGTCATTCTCTCTCTTTTTAATCCCTTACTTTCTTTATTTTCAGATACATTTCATGCTCATGTCAGGAAGAAGTTCTACGAGTTGTTTGCTTCGCTGCCGGACGGAAGTGTAATTTACGATCTCGGATACCATGTAGTCAATGACCAGACACCATCTCTGATAGCCAAAGTTTACAGGGAGTTAAACCATTCCGGAATTAACATAATAGTGCTGTCTTCTGTTAACGACATCAATACATTATTATATAATAGTATTAAAAGGCACAATAAAGCGATATCATTTTCCGAAGCATCCCCATTCCTTCCGTTAAAAGACCAGCCAGAGGGGTCAGGACTCAGACAAATACTGTCCGATCCTGACAATAACCTCTTTAATTATTCTAATCTGGGTATGCAATCGTTTCTGAATTCTACCGCTAGTCAGGATCTGTTCAGGAAAATGCTCTTTGATACATACAGGATGGGCGTGTTGAATAAAGACCTCTCTGTTTCAGAACCTGTAATTCGCGACAGTCATATTTTTATCTTTGATATTGAATCTGTTAAAGTATCCGATGCTCCTGCCACGGGTCTTGCAAATCCAACCGGATTCTCTGGATTTGATGCGTGCAGAATGAGCCGCTTTGCCGGCATTTCGGAAAAGAACAGGACTTTCTGTATAAACAACCTGCCTCAGAACGACGATCCTCTTTCCTCAACATCGTTCCTTACTGCACAGATGCTATGGTATTTTACCGAAGGCTGGTTCAACAGAAAAACAGAAATCCCTTCGACACGCAATAAGAATTTCAACGTATTTATAACTGAAACAGACCAATACGGCACATTTACCTTTCTTCAAAGCCAGATTTCGGACCGATGGTGGTTGCAGATTGAAACATTAAAAGGGAAAAAAATCACAATTTCATGCCTTAAAGACGATTATCTTGAAACGCTAAAGGGCGGAATACCTGAAAAATTCATAAAATTTTACCAAAAAATAAGTTGATTTTATATATGCTTGATTATACGTTGTTTGCAAAACTGTTCATTATTTCTGTAAAAAATTGATTTTATTTTTGTTATTGTTTTTAAACTTTTTTATAATTTTATCGTAAAAGTGGGAGATTTTGGAATTATCAACATTTTCTGTTAATAAAATTTGGTTTGAAAAAATATTTTTGCTTACTTTACCGTTTTCAATTAAGAATTGTTACCTATTACAGGAATGATATGAGAAAAATTTCAGGAATCGTGATACTGTTAGTTGCTGTAACCCAGGCATTTTCGCAACAAGATCCTCAAATGAGCCTTAACTCATTTAATCATCTTGCAGTAAATCCGGGCTTTGCAGGATTGAATCAGGCAATTTGCGTTTCGGCAATCAACCGTAATCAATGGATGGGATTTGAAGGTCACCCACTTACGACTACATTTGCCGCACATATGGCAATTCCGGATTTCAACAGTGGAGTTGGGATTAACATACTTCAGGATAAACTTGGTTTCAATAAAGACTTTCACCTGAATCTGGCTTATTCATACCATATTGCCGTTGGGGAAGGATTATTGGGTCTGGGTGTGGGCCTTGGAATGATTCAAAAAGCCTTTGATGCTCAGGAACTTATATCACCTCAATCACTTGTAGACGGTTCAAATGTATATATTGACCCCGCGATACCACACAGTGAAAGCAAAATAGTATTCGATGCCAATTTCGGTGCATTTTACCGCGCAAAAGATCTGTATATCGGAGTCTCTTCAACTCACCTTACTCAGCCGCAGCTAAAATATGAAGACGGAAAAAATCCCTTCGTCCGTCGCCACTATTATATTACAGCCGCCTATTTTTGGCAGCTTCCCGATCCCCAATTCGAAATCCGTCCTTCTGTTTTCATGAAGTACGATGGCGCAACGGCACAATATGATTTTAATGCGATCTGTATTTACAACAAGCAGTTCTGGGGCGGTCTTACTTATCGTTTAAAGGACGCCATGACGGCTATGGTTGGATATAATACTCAGATGGACCTTGGATTTGGTCTTGCCTACGACTTCACACTTTCTTCTCTCAGCAAATACGAAAACGGTTCTCTTGAACTTCTTATTCGTTACTGTTTTAAACTTCAAAAAGCAAACAACAGAAATGCTTACAAAAGTGTCAGATTCCTGTAAAATGAAAACAAAACAATTTCATATACTCGGAGGTAATATGAGAAATGTCATTTTGTTCTTTATGGCAGTAGCCCTTTTAAGTAGTTGTACTACACAAAACGGCGAGCTTATCGGTGTTCAGAACAGAGAAGCCTGGTATGAACCCCAGCCTTATGGTATGTTATTTATCCCTCAGGGTAGTTATAACATGGGGCCAAATGACCAGGATGTTCCCTGGGCTATGACGGCCGAAACAAAAACTGTTTCTGTTCCCTCTTTCTGGATGGACGAAACAGAGATCATTAATAACGAGTACAGACAATTTGTTTTTTGGGTAAGGGACTCTATTGCCCGCAAACTGTTGGGTGCTTCGATAGAAGAATATCTGATTACCACAGATGCTTATGGCGAGGATATTACTCCTCCATACCTTGACTGGATACCAAAAATCAAATGGGAAGAACAGGAACAGCGCGATATACTTAATGAAATGTATCTTCGCCCCGAAGAAAGGTTTTACCGCCGTAAGGATATTGATTCACGCAAGCTGAATTATGAATACTGGATGATAGACCTGGTTCAGGCAGCAAAAAAGTATGATTTTAATAATGAGTACAGACATGCCTGGAATTATGACGAAGAAAAATACGACGGCGAAGTCACCGATTATAATTTCAAAAGCCCTACCAAAGGTCAGCGTATTCCGGTTAAAGACCGTTCCTCATATATTATAAGGGATGTTGTCAATGTATATCCCGATACATTATGCTGGATAAGTGATTTTACGTATTCATTCAATGAACCTTATGCCAAGATGTATTTCTGGCATCCTGCTTTCGATATTTATCCTGTTGTTGGCGTTTCGTGGCGTCAGGCACGCGCTTTCTGCGTATGGCGCACACAGTTACTAAACGGATTCCTTGGTGAAGCCGGCGAAACATTTGTACAGGATTACCGCCTGCCCACTGAATCAGAATGGGAATATGCTTCCCGTGGTGGCCTAAAACAGTCAATGTACCCATGGGGCGGTTATTATACCAGCAACTACAAGGGATGTTATGTGGCTAACTTTAAACCACTGCGTGGGAATTATCCTGCCGATGGCGGTTTTTATCCTCTTATGGTTGCCCACTATGATCCTAATGAAATGGGCCTGTACGACATGGCCGGAAATGTTGCAGAGTGGACTGATAATGCCTTTGACGAATCAGCATACTCATGGACAGACGACTTAAGCCCGGACTATAAGTATGAAGCCCTGCCAAATGATCCTCCTGTCCGCAAACGCAAAGTTGTACGCGGAGGTTCGTGGAAGGATATAAGCTATTATATGCAGTGCGGAACCAGGACTTATGAATATCAGGATACCGCAAAATCATATATCGGATTCCGTTGCGTACGATCCTATCTGGGACGTGATTTCACCGATGCCGGCTCGGGTTCTCAGGTCTACTAAACTGAAATTTTGTTTGTTCTAAAAATAACTGAATCATAACCAAAAAAAACTGAATTATGGGATTTAACATCAACGAATTGGTCCAGACGAGAGGATGGAAAAAGTTCATGTCTAAAGTATACGGATGGGGGGCATCTGTAGTACTTATTGGCGCTATGTTTAAAATTATGCACTGGCCAGGTGCAGGTCCGATGCTTGTTGTCGGTCTTACTACAGAGGCATTCATCTTTTTTACTTCTGCATTTGAACCATTGCACGAAGAGTACGACTGGAGCCTGGTATATCCCGAACTGGCAGGCATGCACGAAGATATTGAAGATACCACAGGACACAATATGCCCACTCCGAAGAAATCAGCGTTGGAAAAATTTGACGACCTGCTTAACTCAGCACAGATCACACCGGAACTGTTCACCAAACTCGGCACAGGGCTGCGTGACCTGAATCAGACTACTGATAAAATAGCTGATGTCTCGAACGTTACGATAGCAACAAACAACTATATTGCCAGCTTCGATAAAGCCGGTCAGAAAGTAAGTGAGTTTGCAGATATCTACGGACAATCTGCGCAGTCATTAAATGCTTCTGCCGGGGTTGTTTCGGGTACATTTCAGAAAACAACAGACGTTTTAAATAAAACAACAGAACGGTTTGCAAGTGATATTTCTGAAGCCGGAAAGGGAATAACTGATAAATTCCAGGAATCAGGCAATAAGCTTGCTGCAACCTTTCAGGAATCAGGCAATAAACTTGCTGCATCTTTTAATGAAGCAGGAAACAGTCTTGTAAACAACATCGTCAGCGCAGGTAAGGAATCAGCTCAGACTATGACCGGTTCATTCTCAACGATGGCAAATCAGATTGTCAGTGCAGGTAATGAATCAGCTCAGACAATGACCGGTTCATTCTCCACAATGGCAAATCAGATTGTTAGCGCAGGTAATGAATCTGCTCAGACAATGACCGGTTCGTTCAGCAAAATGGCTAATGAGATCACTGCTGCCGGCTCTGAAGTTGCAAAATCATATTCAAAAATCACCGAATCCGTCGATAAGGATTTTGAAGCTATAACTCAGGGTTCACGTTCATATTCACAGCAACTGACATTTATTACAAAGAATCTTACAGCATTAAATGCAGTATACGAACTTCAGTTACAGGGATCAAACGAACATCTTGAAGCCGCCAAGAACCTGTTCGGCGGAATGGAAGAGATCATGCAGAACATGAAAGATTCTGTTAATGATGTGAAGAAGTATAAGGAAGAAGTTTCGAAGTTGGGTCAGAACCTTGCTGCTATGAACACCATTTACGGTAATATGCTGTCGGCAATGAACTTTCCGAAACAATAATAAAGATATTTCCTGAGTTTAATAAAAAGAAAGTGATTTAGTATGAGTGCCACGAATTGTAAGGAAACGCCTCGTCAAAAAATGATAGGTATGATGTACCTGATGCTCACCTGTATGCTTGCGCTGAATATTTCCAAATCTGTTCTTGATGCATTTATTGTTGTTAACAAGGGTCTGGAAGCTACTAACGTGACTTTTACACAGAAGAATGCATTGATGTATTCTACTCTTGAAGCTGCAAAGGCTAACGATCCTAAAAAAGTAACTCCTTATTATGAAGCAGCTTTACAAGCTAAGAAAATGTCTGATGAATTAGACGCATATATAAAGGATATTAAGGTTGAGCTTTTCATGCTTGGCGATGGCCAAACAAAAGAAGAAGCTCAAGGTGCGGATCTGAAACTTCTTGATGCAAAAGATAACGTTGATAAGCCGCATAATTTATTGATCGGCAGTTCCGAGGATGGGTCAGCAGGGAAAGCGCGTGTTCTTAAAGATAAACTTATTAAATATAAAGCAGATTTAATTGCTTTACTGAACGACCCCAAAATTGATATTCCCAATAAACCAAAGGAAATTGAAAAATTAGGAGACCTGGGGATAAACACCGAGAATGATCCTAATGCATCTCCCGACTATCCTGCTGACAAATACTGGGAAACGGCCTTATTTGCTGAAATACCCCTTGCAGCTGTTATTTGCATGTTATCTCAGATCCAGAATCAGGTTAAAAACGCTGAAGCAACAGTAGTTAATAAACTTTTAGGATCTATCGGCGCCAGCGACTTTAAATTCGATACAATTGCCCCCCGCATTGTGCCGAAATCAAATTATATAGTTGCAGGTGATAACTATGAGGCCGAGCTCTTTATTGCGGCATTCAGCACCACCGACAAACCAAAGATATATATCGGCGAAGGCTTTGATTCTACCAAGGGCGAACTTACAGGAAAAATTGATTCAGTGCAAGTAGGACGTGGTGTTGGTAAATATCTTGTTGAAGGCCCCGGTATCGGCGCTCATACTTTCTCAGCAATTATTCAGGTTAAGAACCCTGTTACAAACGAATATAAAACATTCCCAATAAAATCAAGCGGAAGTTATACGCTGGAATATATAGTTGCAAAACCTCAGGCCGTAATTTCGCCGACGAAGATGAACGTGTTGTATATTGGTGTACAGAACCCCATAGACATTTCTGTTTCGGGATTCAGAGCCGACCAGATAAGTGCAAATATTTCTCAGGGTTCACTTTCTAAAGGTTCAACAGGATATATTGCACAGGTTAAAACCGTCGGCAATGCTACTATCAGTGTAAGTGTAAAGGATGATAATGGAAGAGTTCGTCCTATGGGAAGCATGTTATTCCGTGTAAAACGTGTTCCCAGCCCTGTTCCGAAGGTTGCCGGCCTGAAGAGTGGCTCTATTTCAAGGAGTCTGCTTTTAAGTCAGACAGGCGTTAAAGCTGACCTTGAAAACTTCGACTTTGACCTGAAATTTGACGTAGTTGGGTTCACTGTGAATGCCACACTCAAAGGGTTCGAAGAATCAAAATCTTCCACAAGTGCCAGGATCACACCCGAACAACAGGCGCTGATCCAGAAAATCCCATCAGGCCAGAGTGTATACTTCAGTGATGTTAGAGTAAGAAGACCGGATGGTCAGACGGAAAACATTGGTACAATAAAACTGAAAATTCAATAATATGAATATGAAAAGGCTGGTATTACTTCTGGTGTTAGCAGGTATGTATAATGCCGGGTTGGTTTTTTCGCAACAAAAAGAACCTACGGTTCTGGATGGTATTTATGTAAAGGAACATGTTCCTGCACGTAAGCCTATTCCCTATCATCATATCCGCGAAGCAGACATGATGTGGACGAAAAAAATATGGCGTATGCTTGACTTACGCGAGAAGATAAATCATCCTTTGTATTTTCCAATTAACGCAAATAAGGTTGATGAAAGATACAGCCTGATTACTTTATTGATGGCATCTGTTGAAAGCGGGGACCTTGAAGTATATGACCCGTCTGAAGATGATGAATTTACGACTCCTCTTACCATAGCTGGAATTGATCAGAACTTTGGCGCAATTGATGATACTATTTTAGTTGAAGATGTAGAAACAGGTCAGGAAGTACAGAAACTTCAAAAGGGAGAGAGAAAAATGAGAGAAGTATCCCGCCTGATGTTAAAAGAAGTATGGTATTTTGATAAACAACGTGCAATGCTTGAAGTCCGTATAGTCGGATTGTGCCCGATCAGGATGTCTCCTCCCGAAGAGGTTATCGGCGAGGAAGTAGTTGAAACGGCAGGTGAAGAACCGGAACTGAAAGCGAAAAAGCTTTTCTGGGTTTATTTCCCTGCGGCAAGGCCGATACTGGCAAACCACGAAGTATTCAATGCCAATAACGATGCTGAACGCAGGACCTTTGACGATATTTTCTTTAAACGTCGCTTCAACAGCTATATTTTCCAGGAAACAAACGTATACGAGAACAGAATCATATCAGAATACAAAAAAGGTCTTGACGCTCTTCTTGAATCAGAACGTATAAAAGACTGGATGTTTAAAGTTGAACACGACCTTTGGGAATTCTAGTTTAAAAAAATCAGATATTCTGATCTGGCAACAGGATAAATTGTAGCATTTTTATTCGATAAAGTCCCAAGTCTCAAGCCCCAAGAACCAAGCCCCAAGGGACTGCTCCCTTGGAATTTGGGTCTTGGATTTTGGGTCTTAGCTTACGAGATAGTGGACAGAAATAAATGAAAATCAATTATCGGGTCAGGGGTTCTGAAATCAGTCCCGCCCCGAAAAGGCGGGATTTTTTTATGGCATATTTTAAGGAAATATATAAAATACTGACCCTGCAATTTGAATTGCTGGATAGATTTCCTGAAATAATTCATTTTTCCACAACCCGCATTTATGGTGAGGACAAGAATTTCAGTATGAGTTTTTATGCTAATCAAAGGGATTTGCTAAAGGGTCCTACGCCAAAGGATGTACTCGCAGAGTCATTTGGAATAAAACCTTCTCAGTTTGTGTTTTGCCGCCAGATACATGGCGACAATGTTGCTATAATAAATTCAATAAAGGACGACATGGGTTTTTATGAAAAGAAAAATGCCGTAGTTGAGACCGACGGTGTAATTACCTCATCAAGAAACATTTGTCTAAGAGTCCAGACAG
>CAZEWB010000108.1:0-8967 GCA_964515655.1 uncultured Bacteroidales bacterium | reverse complement strand
TGTGTTGGGTGTGTTTGGTTGGGTTTGGTTCTGCCACAGGGTTGGCATAATTTAACTTTTATGGATCAGTTTGGCGGGATATTATTAGACATAAATGATGACGAATATGAAAAAGGTTCATGCGACCCATGGACATCTGAATTTACTATCCTTCAGCCTGCTGTTTCTCCAACAATTGTCGCAGACCCTTCTACATGTGATGAATACATAGTAGATTTCAAACTGGATGTTCCTCAGGCATTTTATGCTTATGATGACTTTCCTTCAGAATTCAGAAACTATGCACACCTTTTACCTCATGTTGAAATTACCAAGCCAGTGGATTATCAATACTTGCACTCTGAGTTTGTGATATATGAATCAGGTTATAATATTAGTGGAACTAATAATTTTTCTCCAGGTTTGGCGCAACCATACATTTTTAATCTCAATCCTTTTAGTGTAACCTCTACAGCAATTACTTATAATGGAATAGATCATAGCGACCCCTCAACTGAATGTTGGCCGTATGTAGACGAGAAAACATGCGAGGGCTTTGTCAACCCAACGTACTGTATACGTGTGCATTTGCGACCTGAATGCAATGCGCAAGATGATGATATTTTTGCATTCGATGGTGATTATACCTTTATTAATTCCAGTCCATACTCTTCGTATCATTTTACTGAACATATATATATCGAAAGTCCTCCTGTCATTCATTACGATCCTGTTCTCAATATCTACCCTCCTTCAAATATTAGTGTTACAGGGACCCAGTTGAGTTTCCAATTTATGGTATGTAACAACTCACCCGCAGTTGCAATTAACCCATGGATTTCAATTGAAAATAACCCATTATTTAACTCAATAGATATTACTACTGTTGAAGTTACTTACAATGGAACTCCTCTTTCAGAAACATCATACACATCTGCAAATGGTCCTGCGTTATTAGTAAACACCGGTGTAATAGGTGTAAATGAATGTCCAACCTACATATTAACTGCTCAATTAAACCAGATCCCACCATGTATTTCCGGTATTGAGCAAAACATTCTACTATCAGTCGGTAACCAGTGTAACCCTAATACTTTACCAATAACAGAACCCGATGATGACTGTGCTCAACAGACTAATGTGCAACTGAACTTTACAGTTCAACCATCCGCTCTTGCTCTGTCAGCAACACCTAATGGTATTCCTACTACCCCTGTTAGCATGTGCAGTGGTAAACTTGATTACCAATTTGTAATTAATAGCTCACAATTTGGTACTGTATATAATCCACAATTCAGCATTAATCTTCCTGCAACAGTTTCGGTTTACAATATCACCTTTACATACCTCGGTAACGGTAGCACATTTAGCCCTACTTTTCTACCATCTGGCCCCGGTCTTTTTAGTTGGGATATTTATAATAACGGGGCAAATAGTGGCATTCAGTTTTTAACAGACTATGGACTTCCGGGAATTCAAACATTTCCAAATAATAACCAGATTCTTGTTTCAGTTACTTTGCAATTTGATTGTAGTTATGAACCGGAAATTATTTTTTCGGCAGCTGGTAATTCTGTATGCAACGAACCTGTAGCCTCAAATAATATTACTCACAATCCTTTAATAAGCGAACTTCTGCCGCCCGATGATATTACTGCTTCAATACAGTTTTCAACAAGTGATGGAAGTGCAGGTTTGAATTGCGGCAATGTGGGTACTGTTACAATTACTATTTCGAACGGAAGTATTCCGACAAATCATCATCATACTCTAAGCATAGATTTATCTACCCATTTACCTTTACTAGTTACTAATCTATCATCAGGTGGTTCATTTACAGGTTTTAATCAATTTCTATGGGACATCCCCTCAATACCGAGCAATCAAACTCTGACATTTACATTTAATGTTAATCTCCCTTCAGCTCCAAATTTTTATTGTCCCGGAACAATTACTATCGCTCCCATTCTGGCATTTAATGAAAATGTTTCCTGCGGAACAGGAAACTGTGACATCAATTATGTATATAGTATAAACCCTCTGACAATTGGGGCCTGCTGTACTTGTTATGCATCAGCAATTGCTACGAATGTAACCTGCCCCGGAGGCAACGATGGCACTGCCACAGTAACGTATTTTGATGGACTCCCGCCATATTCTTATTTATGGACACCGGGTGGGCAAACTGCAGCTACTGCTACCGGCCTCACAGCCGGCCCATACACTGTTGCAGTTACCGATGCAAACGGTTGCGTGGCAGTTGTTAACGTTTCAGTTGGTGAGCCTGCTGCTATAAGCATTACTTTTGATGTTGATAATGTAACTTGCTTTGGCAATAATAACGGCTCTCTTGAAGCAAATGCTTCTGGTGGTACGGCTCCATACACATATACATGGTTGACAAACCCTGTTCAAACGACACAGACAATTTCAAATCTAGCGCCCGGTACATATACTGTAGTTGTAGAAGATTCTCACCATTGCACACAATCTGCAAATGCAACAATCACAGAACCTGAAGTGCTTACTGCAACAGTTTCTGGAATAAATGTTTTATGCTTTCATGAACATACAGGTTCTGCAACTGCTTATCCGACTGGTGGTACCGCTCCGTACACATATAGTTGGTCTCCCTCTGGCAGTACAAGTCAAACAGCAGGTAATCTGTCTTATGGTTTTCAGACGGTGATTATAACGGATGCTAATGGCTGTACAACTTCGGCAATTATTTACATTTCTCAACCTACTGCTATTGTGTGCAGTATTTCTTCTCCTGTAAATGTTAGTTGTTTCGGCGGTAGTGATGGTTCAGCTAATGTATACGTTTACGGCGGTACTCCCGGTTATACTTATTTATGGTCTCCCGGCGGACAGACAACTGCAACGGCTACCGGCCTTTCGGCTGGTAACTATTCTGTCGTTGTAACAGATGCAAATGGTTGTACACAATCAACTAATGTTACAATTACGCAGCCCACGGCTATATCAGTAATGCCATTTATGACTATGCTTCATTGTAATGGCGATTGTGACGGAATTATTGGTTTAGGTGTTACAGGAGGTACGCCTGGAGTATTTCCGGCGCCTGCGTACACATATCTCTGGTCTAACGGCGCCACTACCCAGTCACTTACTAATATCTGCGCCGGAAACTATACGGTAATTGTTACCGATGCACATAACTGCACTTCTTCTGTAAATATTAATTACACACAACCGTCTCAGCTAATTGCATCAATAACATCACAAACAGATGTTTTATGTAATGGAGGAAATACAGGAACCGCAACAGTTGCTGCGTCAGGCGGTACAATTCCATATTCTTATACATGGATGCCAGGAAACCTTACCGGACCATTCCAGCCAAATCTGGCAGCAGGTACATACACTGTAAATATTTCTGACGGACATAATTGTACTACATCCTTAACCGTTGTCATTTCAGAACCTCCCGCTCTTTCTGCAACCATATCTTCAACCGATGTTTTATGCTATGGAGGAAGCAGTGGTACTGCCACTGCAAATGTTACAGGTGGTACATATCCATACTCTTATAGTTGGTCCCCTTCGGGAAGCACAAACCAGACTGCTTCAAACCTGTCTATGGGTATTCACTCTGTAGTAGTTACAGATGCTAACTTATGTACTACTTCTGCAAGTGTTTATGTTTCCCAATCTACACTTTTAGTTTGTGGCATTTCATCTTCTGGTAATGCCAGTTGCAATGGCTTAAGCGATGGCTGGGCAATTATCGGTGTTAACGGCGGCACGCCAGGATACTCTTTTGAATGGCAAACATTTCCTGTGCAGACCACACAAACAGCAACCGGTCTTTCGGCAGGCACATATTTCGCAATTGTGTCCGATGCCAACGGTTGTACGCAAACAGTATCAGTTACAATTACAGAACCTGCTATATTAACAGTAACCCCTTTTATAAATTTACAACCTTTGTGTTTTGGTGATTGTAACGGCGAAATCGGTGTAACTGTTTCAGGTGGAACACCACCATATTCGCCGGCATGGAGTAACGGTTCAACTAGTTTCTATAACAATACAGCTTGTGCAGGAGATAATACCATTACAATTACAGATGCTCACTTTTGTTCATCATCAGTAACCGTTAATTTAACAGAACCGCCAGAATTGATTACTACAGTCACACAAACAGATGTAACATGCAATGGACAATGTAATGGTACTGCAACGGCAAGTCCTTCAGGCGGCACATCACCGTATACATATACATGGAGCACTACTCCTTTTCAATTTTCGCAAACAGTAACAGGGTTATGTGCAGGTATTTTTTATGCCGTACAAGTTCAAGATGCAAATGGTTGTACTGTTGTTAGCCAATCAATAATTTTAACTGAACCGCCAGCCCTTACTATAACTCTGAATCAAGTTACAGATGCCTGTTTGGGATTAGATAATGGGATTATTGCAGTATCTGCTTCAGGTGGAACACAGCCATACGAATATAATATCGGAACAGTGAATCAGCCCTCTGGAACATTCGAAAATTTAGCTGCTGATGATTATACTGTAATTGTGACCGATGCAAATAATTGTACAGTATCTGTTAGTGCAACTATTAGTAGCGCTCCTGCATTTACATTATCCGCAACATCTACTGAAAACAATGGTTGTTTAGCTCCGTTATGTGATGGCACAATTACAGTTACTCCATCCGGAACAAGCAGTTATACATATGCCTGGAACACAACTCCGCCTCAAAATAATCAAACAGCAACAGAATTATGTGGGGGATCTTATACTGTAGTTGTTTCTGATGATAATGGATGTACAAATTCTATAACATCCCTGGTAGATAACATCCCTGGCACTTTCTGCGGCCCACAAGGTGCAAATATTGTAATTTTATCCGGCGCACCGCCTAATCCAATATTTACAAGTGGAACTATATATGAAGTACCTGGAAATATTTATGTTCAGACTGATGCTTCTCTGACAATCACAAATGGAACAACTTTGAGGTTTAAGAAAAACTGTGCCATTCACCTGTACCCCCGCAGTTCTCTATATGTTTCAAATGCAACTCTTACATCCTGTGGTACTATTTGCGACGATATGTGGCAAGGTATTATTGCCTCTAGCAACAGTATGGATTATCCGATAGTAATTCACGTTGCTGATGACGCTGTTATTGAAAACGCTCTTACAGGTATTGATGCATATAAATATGTAAGAATATATTAAGACAATGCACATTATTTAAATAACTCACATGATATTTATTTAAATACTACAAAGTTTGAGCATCATATTCTCAATAACGAGTTTCTGACAAATAGTAGTTATCTATGGAATAGCCCTACACCATTCCCATACTGGCATGTAAGCGCAGTTAATAACTCTTATTGGCTGAAAATGGGAAATAATACTTTTATCAATAGTAATCTTCCATGGGGATCAACTGCTGACGACAGAGGAGACGGGATTGTAGCAACAAATACAAATATTCATATTTTCAACTCAGGGTCTCTTACTGTTCCGGGTTTTTCAGGACTGAAATACGGTATCAGAGCTAACTTTTCCTCTGTTATTGAAAACAATTTCTTCAATAACAACTATCGTGGCGCATTTATTCAGGGCTCTAATTCATATGCCCAGGTATTCGACAATACTTTTATTGTCGGAAACAATGGCAACCAGGGAACACCACAAACCACTCCCTTTGGGCTTGGCCTTAAAAACTGCCCTGCGTATGAGGTGGAAGAGAATACATTTAAGGATGGTTTTGTTGGTATGGTAATGGCGAAAAACCCTAATTCAGGAACTAAAGTTTACCTGAATACTTTCGATAACCTTACACATGCATTTGTGGCTAACGAAACCAATGGTCTTAAATTAACCTGCAACGACTTCGGCATTACCACCGCACCAAATATCGAACATAATATTTATATGTTTAACGGCAAAATATTTCCTATACAAGACCATGCTGTTTATTCAACTCCTTTTAATCCCATCAACACACATAACAGGTTTGAAGATCCAACAAGTTGGGTTACAGGCGATGCCCATAAATTCAATATGGACGGTTGGACATCAAATTACAGTTATTATTATGGGGACCTTACTGACCAGACGCAAATCAAACCGCATCCTTATGATGGAATCACACCAAACCCATTAGTTGATGATATACCTACTATTCATTACGCGTCTTCTATGTGTCCTTCTCAAATAAATGGAAGCAAGTCTGTCATGAATGAGTTGTCAGATATTGATGATAAGAAAGACAGTTTAGTTATAAGACAGAATTATTACAATTCGGTGGTTGATAATGGCAATACGCAGTATTACCTTGACTACATTCAAAATCTTAAGCCAAACAATTTCAATACATTGTATAACCAGTTGATGGATAATGCGCCTTATATTTCAGACACGGTATTGATTTCGTTTATGATACATCCTATTAACAAACCCTCGCACAAGAAGAATGTCGTAACTGCATGCTCACCATTACCTGTAAATGTAAGGCCCTACATTGACCAGATGAACATTAACCAGAATTTCAAGAACCAGTTATGGGCGCTGCAAAACGGAACAAGCCCGAGAGTTTTGCTTGAAAACGAACTTGCAAACAGGGAATTCGGAATTAACGGCAGGTTCATCGATCTTCTTATTTCGACAACACTTGTTGATACCATCCCCGAAAAGGTCGATACGCTGTTAAATTATGTTTTGCAGAGCGGAGATGTTTCGGAAAGAATAATAACATCGCCTGTTTTCATTGAAAAAGAAAGATATTCTGATGCACAGAGCAACCTGAATGAAATTGTTAATTTATCGTATGGAGATGAGCAAATCCAAAATTTCATTGACATCCAGCAATTACAGATGCAATTAAAACAGGCAGCAGACAGTTTGCGGGAATCAATCCTGGCACAGAACGAATGGTGGTTATGGAATATCGCTGATGATTCAGCAAATTTCTGTCAGTCTGATGCTATATCACTACTGGAGGAACTTAATGATACTTTATATCCATTTAGTGTATATATCGGAAATTCATATTCTGCAAAGCTACAAAGGTTATCAAAACCAACGGAAAATGAAGAATGCCTGTTTGATATTTATCCCAATCCCACAAGAAATGTTTTAAATATCGTACTTAAAGACACAGAAAGCCTTGTAGCAGAAGAAATAACTGTATACGATATAAAGGGGGTTCTGGTCATGAAAGTTTCAACACCTGCCAATGAAAAGATAGTACAGGTTAACGTATCGAAGTGGCTAAGTGGAAAATATTTTGTACATTTACAAAATTCAGATGGTATCCAATGCGTAAAGTCGTTTGTCGTAAACTGATAGTAAAAGGTTTTTTAATAATAATGTTTGTCGTTTTGGGAAAACAATTGTTTTCCCAAAACGAACGATTTAATAAGGTAATCAATATAGATAATCAAAACAAACCCCATACTATTATACCTACTGATAGCAGTTATGTTTTGGGTTGTTGGTACAGGAATGCCATTTGCATGATTGATTTGCAAGGCAATTTCAAATGGATTAAAAATTATTATCCGCCGGGTTCATGGGTATCTTATACTGGTGATACTTCCCCTAATGCATTAAAAAGCACTGGAAATAACACATTTATAGCGGGAGGCATAATGCAGAACAGCGGCCCGACTGCAAATAAAGTGTATTCTATTAAATATTCAAACTCTTTTGATACTTTATACCTGAAATTGTTACTTGAGGATACTGTAACACTCAATAACTATGTTAATAATAGTTTTCCCAGTTCTGATGAAAAATATGTTTTTGTTGGTCAATCCGGTAATGCCGGAATGATATTATTTACAGATACAAATAGTAATTATTTAGACAGCGTATTGATTTTAAAAGGAACCGATCCAAGTTGGTTTAATATGGGCCTGCAAATGTGCAATTACTATTACTTGTTAGGGGCAACCCGCAGTTATGCCCCCTCGTACGTTACAGATCCTTTCAATCGTACTGATTGTTGGGTTGTGAAAACCGATATGCAGGGAAACGAAATAACAAGTTTAGCGTATGGAAATCCTGAATTGCGGGATTATGATTTTGCATTTGGCCAGATATATAAAAGCAATTTTATCCTTACTGGTGGAGCTAAAGCAATAAATTTCTTTGGAGGGGTAACTACTTGGAAAAATTATTTATTAATAATTGATTCAAATTTGAATACGATAAAAGAGATTCTAATAGATAGTGAAGGATATAGGAATTTATATGATGTTAAAACTACAGGCCAAAATGGTTTTGTTGCAATGGGCAGGTATGGCTACTATAATGCATCTTCAACAACAGGTTCAACTTGTATTACAGAGTTATTTCGCTTTGATAATAAGGAAAGGATATTATACAAAAGAAGTTATAGCCATGATTCAACATATACAGAATCGGCATATGGAAATGTAATAAGTACAACAGCAGATAATGGCTTTATTATTGGGGGATACGTATATGATTTGAACTTATCACCAACCCAACAGGCCTGGCTCGTAAAAACCGACTCCCTCGGTTGCGATGGCTTTACCAGTTGCAACGACACAGCCCTTGTCGTCGAAATCCTCAACTACCCCGACACCCTTTGCCAGAACGACACCAACTTTGTAGACGTTAGATTAAAAGGCCGTAGCGCACCCTATAGTTTGAATGCAAATGGCACGCTTGTTTTAGACAGTATTTACTATCCTTATACACTACCACTCTGGATAGACACAACCATTATGGTTTTCCCAACAGATACAGGGTGGCAAGACCTTGTAATTACCCTGCACGAACCCTGGGAGCGCATAGCAAGCGATACGGCACAGGTGTATGTTGTGCATTGTCCTACTACATTTGCCTCGCAGGATTTCTATAAACGCAAAGTTGAGATATTCCCCAACCCGGCCAGCACAGAGTTACATGTAAAAATAAGGGGAGTTATTTCGGGAGCATACACTATTATGCTTTACGACATTC
>CAZEWB010000107.1:0-9020 GCA_964515655.1 uncultured Bacteroidales bacterium | reverse complement strand
TGTGTTGGGTGTGTTTGGTTTTGTTTTTTACTTCGACAACAGCGCTGACGGCAATTTCGAAAGCCTGGCAAAATGGAATTTAACCTTATGGCAGAATGTTTCTCCGGTAATTTATTCAGCCGGAACTCCGCTTTCGTATGTCAGGTACGAGAACTGGAACACTCAGACACAAAATCGTTTTACTCTTGCAAATAATATGCAGTCGCTCAGTATGGCCGACGACACTTCTTTCTGCAGCGGAACATCTGTCAATATAAGCGCAGGTAACGGATACGACAGTTACTACTGGTCAACAGGAGCAACAACCGCAGGCATTACTGTGATGACTCCCGGAACATATCGCGTTACTGTTACAAATGGTCCTTGTGTGATAACTGACAGTATTCTTGTACAGCAGATCCTGTCGCCCGTTGCAAATGCGGGAAATGATACAAGTATCTGTGAAGGAGAAAGCATTACTCTTACTGCAAGCGGAGGCAGTTCTTACCTTTGGAGCAACGGCTCGTCCCTGCCCACACTGACGCTTACGCCTGCGGGCACACAAACTGTTTACCTCACTGTAACCGGCAACACATGCTCTGACACTGACTCTGTAATTATTACCGTAACACTTCCCCCTGTTGTATTTGCAGGCAACGACACAACTATTTACGAAGGGCAATCACTTACTCTTGTTCCTTCTTTCAACGGGAACATTGTTTCGTATTCATGGTCGCCGTCAACATATCTTTCAAATGCATTTATTCCTTCCCCTGTGGCCACTCCCCCGGTTTCATTATCATACACAATTGTTGTGACAGATGCCGACGGCTGCATATCAAGCGACAGCATAACTGTTTTTGTTGTTGAAGATCCCAATGCAGATATCATTATTTACAACACTTTCACACCAAACAACGACGGCACGAACGACACATGGTATATTGAAAATATTGAACATTTCCATGACAATTATTTGCAGATTTTCAACCGCAACGGACATCTTGTTTACGAGAAAGAGAACTATCAGAATGAATGGGATGGAAAGTATTACGGGAACGACCTTCCGGCAGCCACATATTATTTCGTTCTGGATCTTAAAGACGGTCGTATTATAAAAGGAGATATTACAATAATCCGATGAAGAGGCTGATCGCAATATTGACCATTCTTGCTGCCACAGCATTGTCGTTGCCTGCGCAACAGATGCCGCAGCTCACACAGCGGATGATAGACGAGACCACCTATAATCCCGGCTGTTACGGGACCAAACCTTATTCACAGATATTTCTTCATCACCGTTCTCAATGGATAGGATTCGACAATGCCCCTTCGACCCAGGTACTTTCGTATGATGGAAAACTGAATGAAGAGATGGCTTTGGGAGGGTATGTACTGAATGACATTACAGGCCCCACACGCCGTTTCTCGCTCAATGCAGGTTATACATACCGGTTCGCATTCAGGGATTTCATGGTCTCTGCGGGACTGGCGCTTTCTCTTATGCAGTATGGAATTGACGGAAATAGAATTACTCTGCACGAAAACAGTGACCTTGCAATTACCGAAAGTGTCAGCGAAAAAGCATGGAGACCGGATGCCTCATTTGGGGGATATATGTATAATGAAAAGTTCTATGCCGGCCTCTCCATTATGCAATTGTTCGGTTCTAAGTTCAGGTTGAATTATCCCGGCGATATTGAAGCTCAGATAAAACAGGTAAGACACTACTATTTTACCAGCGGTTACAATATGGAAATGGGTCAGATCACTTTGCAGCCCTCATTCCTTTTCGGAACGACCATTGCAAGCCCCAGCCAGCTCGACTTCAACATAAAAGCCACATACAACCGGAAGTTCACATTCGGTCTCGGCTATCGCGTAAATGATGCTCTTACAATACTTACAGGTATAAAAATAAAAGAACAGTTTTTTCTGGCATACTCTTACGACTTAGTTGTAGGACGCCTGAGAACATACAACAGCGGCTCGCATGAAATAGTCCTGCTGTTCATGATACAGCCCAAAGAACCGGCGGCATCAGTTAGAACGAAATAGGAGAAAAAAGAGAAAAGGTCAAGGCCGAGGTCAAGGTCAAGCAGGTTCACCCTTTCTCGACCTTGACCTTGATCTCGACTAAATACTAAGATATTATAAAGTTAAGCCTTTATAACCCCGGCATATTCCAGCTTCAGGTACTCTCCCACTTCTTTTTCTACCTTCTTCATTTTTGAATGAAAGGCTGCAAAGTAAATTATCAGTGGAATCAGGAAGCCGAGCAGTATAATTGATAATACAAAAAGCAATGTGCCTCCCATTGTCGGGAAATTCCCAACTACATTAATAAAGTTCTTGCGGACAAGAACATTCGTTCCGATAGCACCGCTTTTGGCCACAATAAGAAATCCCTTTGTGCGGGTTGTTACTTTGCACTGCGGGAATTTTCCTTCGAGTTTTACTTTAACTTCTTCCCATTTTACTGAATCAGGCTGAATTTTTATTTTCATAGAATAATTTTTTGTAAACATAATAAAGATTTTTCAAATCATCGTCAATACCTAAATCGTTTTACCAAAAAAATCAAATTCCTGGTCGCTGCGAAACAGGATTTTAGAAAATAGTATTAGAATAAATAATTATTTTTACAATTTGATAAAAAATCGGAGCAACTAAATCGGAACAATATCGTCTTAAATACTGAAATATTTCAAATATGAAATTAAAATATAAACCGGGGTTACTTTTATGCATCTCAATTGTAGCCTTGTATTCAGCCACTTATGCTACGAATGACGGATGGCAAGTGAATTCAGCAATGAATACGTCCTTTATCGAGAACAAAGGGCAGTATGACGGAAGGGACTGGCAGAAGGACTCAAAGATACTGTATGCTATTGATTACAATAGTTTTTACATGTTCTTTACTTCTGAGGGCTTTACCTACAGAATGGAAAAAATATCGAGGAACTCAAAATTCGATACTGAACTTGATGAATTAAGGGAAGAAATAAAAGAGGCACAGGAAGGAATACATGAATCCGATATGGATAAAAAATTCCAGATGAGAAGTGAACTTGTCAATGTTATTTGGCTTAATGCGAACAAGAACGTTGAAGTAATTGCAGAAGACAAGGTAAACCATTATTATTCATTTGCTATTAAGAACCCTGCCACAAAGGAAATCACAAATCTTAACCATGTAAACGGATTCAGAAGACTGACCTATAAAAATCTTTACGATATCATCGACGTGATCTATGAGGTTTTTCCGGGTAAAGGGATCAAATACAGCATTGTCGTTCACCCCGGTGGTGATATATCAAAGGTAAAACTGCAATACGGCAAAAACTCCACACAAATAAAAGATGAAAGAATAGACCTGAATCTTGATGGTAACGGGGATATTATTATCGACGGTTCACTGGGAACAATAAAGGAACTTGCACCCGTGGTATTCTATTCTGACGACAAGAGCCCGGTTGGTTCATCGTACAAATTCAATAATAACATTATTTCGTTCAACATTCCCGTTTACGATAATTCGCGTGAAATTGTAATTGACCCCTGGATTGTAAATTCTACTTTTAATACTTCAACAGCAGTGTGGGAGGTAGAGACGGACGCATTTGGAAATGTGTATGTTATTGGCGGTGAAACTCCTATGAAACTGGATAAGTACAATTCGGGAGGAATCTTCCAATGGTCTTACTCAACCCCCTGGGATACTGCCAGCGTGTGGCTGGGGACACTGGCAACAGATGGCGGTGGTGATTGCTTTATTACATCGGGAACAGCTCCTGAAATGGAAAGGATTAATTCATCCGGAGGTATGCTCTGGCATTCAAATGGCGGAGTATTAATAGGGGGTGATGATGAATGGTGGTCTATTACATTCAATTGTGACAAGACAAAACTGATTGTCGGAGGGACAAAGTTATTCATGTTCACGATGCAGTCGCATGCCGCAATTTTTGATATAAACTTAGTAAATGGGGATGTTCTTGGCGTTATGTATGTTCACTCGCAAACTTTTTCGGCTTTGAATCCACCGATTGAAGTCAGATCCATTTCTTCCTCTAAAAATGCTAAATATGTTTTCCTTACTCATAATGAAGTAGGCGCAATAAATCAGAATATCGGGAACTGCCCTAATGATGACCCGATATTCCAGGTGCCAAACGGACACGCACTTGCATATAAATGCGAGAATTACCTGCCTGCAACACAGAACGGAGGGGGTCTCAAGGCGATCATTGCCAATGCACAATATGTTTATACCAGCAGCGGTACGACCATTTTCAAACGCTCATTGGGAGACGGTTCTCTGATCGCCTCCGCAACGATCCCGGGAGGTTCCAACCAGACATTTCTCGGAAAAAAAGTAGTACATAACAGCGGTCTTGACGTGGATGACTGCGGTAATGTTTATGCCGGTTCTGTAAACAATGTCATTAAATTCGATCAGAATCTTAATATACTTTCCCAGGCTGCAGTTAACTTCACTGTTTATGATGTTTCTGTTAACAACAATAATGAAGTAATTGCGGTAGGAGCTCAGAACAACAACGGTTCTGCCAGCAGGAACGGAAGGATACAGGCGTTGAACATGTCGGCCTGCGCACAGTTCACGCTCACCTGCTGCGACGCCAATATTTGTCATCCCGACACATTATGCACCACCGACCCGCCGATAACCCTTGATGTTTCTTCTCCCGGAGGCACTTTCAGCGGACCCGGCATAACAAATCCTGCCACCGGCACATTCGACCCGTCAGTTGCCGGTATCGGAAATCACTGGGTATATTACACACAACCATGCGGGACAGACTCTATCATAGTTACTGTGATAAACTGCAACAACCCTGAAGCGTGTGTTGAACTTAACGGCTCAATCACTGCATCGGGAGGAAATGGCGCACCTTACACTTTTGCATACTGGCAGGCTGCATCAAGTACGCCAATTACTAACCAGGCTACCTGCGTTGCATGTGGAGGTACCTGGACACCATTTGTTAATATTTGTTTGATTGGCACTTTTCCTGCAACAAATTGCACGACTCCTGCTGCTTGGATAACCTGGGGCACAGGGACAAATGCCAGCGCACCTCCCAGTTATCCCATACAGATTACCGACATGATGGGAAACTCGGTCACATATAATGACGTTTCTGCGATGCAGACTTGTTCCAGCTGTCCTCCTATAAACATAACCGTAACATCGCAAACAAATCCTCAGTGTAACGGTGGAACAGGAAGTGCAACCATATCCGCCAACGGTGGTAGTGCTCCATATACATATGCATGGACCGGAGGTCTGACAGGAAATACTCAGAGCGGTCTCACACCAGCGACATACACCATAACTGCTACCGATGCAAATTCATGTACAGGAACCTACAATGTAACCATTACTCAGCCTGCAGTAATTAATATCATACTAACGGCCTCAACACCTGCAGCATGCGGCGTCAGTAATGGTTCTGCTACTGTCAATTCAACCGGCGGTACGGGGACAATTACGTATACATGGAGCACTGCTCCTCCTCAAACCGGGGCAACTGCCAACGGGCTTACTAACGGCAACTATACTGTCACAGGAACAGATGTAAATGGATGTACTTCGACTCTTGCGGTTAACATTACAGGAACCTCAGGTCTGACGCTGGACACATCCGTTGTCAACAGTTCCTGTGCTGCAAATGACGGTTCAGCAACAGTTACAGCCACCGGCGGAACGACACCATATACTTATGTCTGGTCATCGGGCGGGACCAATGCAACAGAAATAAACCTGGGTGCCGGGAATTACTCAGTCACTGTCACTGATGCATCAGGTTGCTCGGCAACCGTAACAGCAATAATAACGAGCCCACCCAACGCCCCTATAATTACTATCCAGAATCAGTCTAATGTCACCTGCAATGGTCTGTCAAACGGAAGTGTCAGTTTAAATGTCACCGGTGGCACCACGCCATATACCTATACATGGTCGCCAAATGTCGGAAGCAGCTCGTCTGCAACAGGACTCTCTGCCGGTGTATATGGCGTTTCAGTTACTGATGACTTGGGCTGTCTGGCTCCTTTCCAGGTTACAATTATCCAACCAGCGGCACTCTCAATTACTTTGACATCAACTCCTTCGGGCTGCAGTTCAGGAACCGGTACCGCAACTGCAAATGTGACCGGAGGAACAAATCCTTACACTTATTTGTGGTCGCCCGGCGGAAACACCAATGCAATTAATACAGGTCTTACTGCCGGAAACTATAATGTTGTCGTTACAGATGCAAACAGTTGTACAATTTCAGGAAACACATCAGTTGCCGGTTCGCCGCCTATTTATGCTGCCACTTCTGCAACTTCTGTAAGTTGTTTTGGCGGGAGTGATGGTTCTGCTGAAGCTCTTGTTTATGGGGGTACGCCTCCTTTCACATATTTATGGAGCGATGCTTTATCTCAAACAACTCAGACAGCTTTATCTCTTGCCGTCGGGACTTATACCGTAACAATTTCCGATACACAAGGCTGCACAGTTTCTGCCACAGCCAGTATCACTTCATCACTTCAGCCTGTAACTATTACAATCACAGCTACTGATGTTCTGTGCAGCGGGCAAAACAACGGGACTGCGACAGCCACACCTTCAGGAGGAACTTTCCCGTATTATTACATTTGGAGTAATGGTGGTACATCTTCTACCATTCAGAATCTTAGCATAGGTAATTACTGTGTCACAGTAGTAGATTTCCAGGGTTGTACTTCTACAAACTGCATTGACATTACCACACCGAACCCGCTGGTAGTTACTTTAATCTGGTCGAACTCATTTTGCTATGGGTTACCTGAAGGCCAGATTACTGCAAATGTCACAGGTGGAACAACACCATACAGTTATTTATGGTCAACAGGCTCAGGATCTTCTTCCTTAAATAACATCATCGCCGGAACATATACTGTTACGGTAACTGATGCTGCCGACTGTACCCAGGCTCAGTCAGCAACTATCAGCCAGCCGCCACAACTTTCAATAACAATTACACCCGACCAGTACATTTGTCCGGGAACTTCTGCTGCAATTACGGTTTCTCCTGCCGGCGGAACATATCCTTATTACTATTTCTGGAACGGCTCGCCATCGGGCGCTACAATTACGGTAAACCCGTCTCAGACCACAACTTATTCTGCTTATGTTACCGACGCTAACGGATGCCAGAGTGCAACTTTATCTACAACTGTCAATATTTATTCTCAGCTATCGCTTACAGCTTCGGTTTCGCCCGATTCTGTTTGTCCCGGAGATCCTGTAACTATTGCAGTCAGTGTTACCGGCGGCTCCGGCCCCCCTTATGTAGTTACCGGACAGGACGGTTCGTATATTTCATCAACATATGTTTTCTATCCGAACACATCCATTCAATATCTGATAACTGCACATGACGACTGCAATCAGACTGCAACAGTAACGGTTCCTATTAACGTATATCCTCAGCCATCCAACTCATTTCTGGCAGAACCGATAAGCGGATGCATGCCTCTCACTGTCCAGTTTAGCGAGTTCAGTCCCAACGAAGGTCAGTCATACGTCTGGGATTTCGGCGATCAGTCAAATCTTAGTCTGGATAAGAACCCCACTCACGTTTACACTCAAAGCGGCGTATTCGACGTTACTCTTACTGTTACTTCTGTCTGGGGATGCAGTACAGTGAATGTTCAGAACAACTATATTACTATTTATCCGCAACCCCATGCTGCATTTACATACAGTCCTGAATTAGTGACACAGATAAAACCGGAGGTCAGTTTTACAAACCTTTCTACCTTAAGCCAATGGTATATGTGGTTTTTCGGTACAGGCGACTCTTCTTCAACTGAAAATCCTGTTTATGTCTTCCCTCTGTCAGGCACCTATATTGTAACTCTTGTTGCTGTCTCTGGCCAAAACTGCTATGATACGGCCTCTGTTGAAATCACGATCCAGGAGCAACCTTCATTTTATGCCCCAACTGCTTTCAGCCCCGATAATGACGGGACTAATGATTTCTGGAGGACTTTCGCAACCGGAATCAAAGAGGAAGGGTTTACACTTCTTGTATTCGACCGCTGGGGCGAAGTTGTTTTCGAATCCACCGATATTGAAAAGACATGGGATGGCCGCATTAAGAAACACAATACCGCAACAATCGGAACTTACACATGGCTGGTAGTTTACTACGACCTCTTCGGAAATAAACATGAGGCTGCAGGCACTGTAACTGTTATAAGGTAATTTTTGCCTGTTTACGTTTTTATTTATCTTTACAGCTCAGAAAGATCTTCTTGAGATACCTTTATTATATATTTCTGTTATCAGCCATTTCTTTGCATTTGACCGCCCAGCAAGGAAAGGTTGACAGCCTGTTGAAATTACCCGTACCAGTTGTTGACAGCCTGAAAGCAAACTACTATAATGACCTGAGCTATTTCTACTGTGTGATCTCAACAGACTCTTCATTAAAATATGCAAATATTGCTGCCGAAACATCTAAAAAGGGCAAGTATCTTACAGGACTTGCAAAAAGCTATATCAATACAGGAAGGGTTTACTATTATCAGGACAACTGGGCGCTGGCCTTAGACTGGGATCTTAAAGGCTTAAAGGTGTACGAAAAACTCGGCGACCAGAAAGGAATAGCCGACAGTTACAGGAACATAGCAAATGTATACCTGAATCAGGATCAGATTGAAAAATCAACAGATTACTATCATAAAGGAATGGAAATATATCGAAAGATCGATGATAAGAAAGGTATAGCAAATTGCATGAGGGGGATCGCCAGTAACTACGCCGAAACAGGAAATCTGGACTCAGCCGAATCGATCTACAGGAAAGCGTGGGTTCTGTATATCGAGATACATGATGTTAAAAATCAGTCGACCTGTATAAGCGCTATTGGTAAAGTATTTCAGGATAAAAACATGCCCGACAGCGCTTTGTCTTATTACAAAAGAGCGCTGGTAATGAAAGAAGAACTTGGCGATCCCCCTCATGCAATTTGCTATAC
>CAZEWB010000106.1:0-9050 GCA_964515655.1 uncultured Bacteroidales bacterium | reverse complement strand
TGTGTTGGGTGTGTTTGGGGGTTTTTTTCGGAATTAATCTATGGAAAAAAATCGTTGGCATTGACGGGGCGATTTGCGATGGCACGAGCGGGGAATCACCCCGTCAATAGCGGTGGTTTGCCCACGCAATTGGCCGGGTGACGCTCACGCACATGCCCGCATAGTCGCCCGGTCATGCCAACCCGCAATAAAACACACTAAGACCATGATCATTGACGTAATCCGCTGCCAATACAGATGACCATGACCATTTCTATTAATTTGAAAATAACATCAGTTATTACTCATGCATCCCGCACATCAGGCAGACTTTGAAAAATTTAGGTATATTTGCCACAAATGCGGGTAAAGATCATTATAAAGAAAAATGTTGCCTTTGTAGTGGGAGGCTTCTTTATTGTATTGTACCTGGCGATATTCCTTACGTTTAAATCCCCTGCATTTCAGTCGTTCCTTGCATCGAGGGCCGCAAGTTATATTTCGGAAGAACTTGAAGCACCTGTTAGTATTGGCGCTGTGGATTTCACTCCTTTTTTTGCACTCGAGCTTCGTGATGTGTTCGTAGGTGACCGTGAAGGCGATACCATTGCCTTTATTCCGCGCCTTACGGCGTTTATAAGGAATTTCAGTTATTCCGAAAAGAAAATTGAATTAGGCACAATTGCCTTATATGATCCCGTTGTAAAACTCATCAGGAATGACGACGGAGTGAACCGGTACAAGTTCCTTCTTGACTATTTTGAATCAGATACTACTCCAAGAACCGACAGCAGTAATTGGGCTTTTTCTCTTTTAAAAGTCGACCTGAATAATGCATCTCTTACTTACAGGAAACTCCCCGTAATAAAAAAGGAATGGGGCGTAAATTACAAAGACATTGGTATAACCGGTCTTTCGCTTATAGCCGATGAATTCACAACGGAGGGCGACACAACGGAACTACATATTCACGAACTGAAATGCCGCGAAAAATCCGGTCTTACAGTCGAGGACTTCCAATCGCACGTAAGGATAGAACCTGAAAAGATAAAAATGGAGGGTCTCTACGTTCAGACTCCACGCTCGCGTATTGCTATGAACGAAGCAAGTTTGAGGTTCACCTCCTTTGACGATTTTGATAATTTCGAAGAGAACGTCCGTTTACAGGCCAGCATCAGACCATCCAAGATTGACTTTTCAGATATGAGTTATTTTGCCGGTTACCTCAGGGGTCTTGATGAAAGTATTATTTTGCAAGGCGATATTAAGGGAACCATTTCGACTTTACGTGGAAAAAATATCAGGTTAAAGATAAGGGACAAAACCTTACTGTATTGTGATTTTTCGATAGACGGCCTTCCTGACGCCGAAAATGCATTCTGGCATTTCTACTTTCAGCATTTCTACACATCTATGGAAGAACTGGCTTCGTTGCCCGTACCTCCTTTCAACGAAAACGGGAAACTGAGCATCCCTGCTCAATTAATGAAATTCGGCAACATCCATTATAAGGGAAAGTTTTCGGGTTTTACAACCGATTTTGTGGCTTTCGGTTCTTTCAACACATCACTTGGTGAGCTTGGTTCCGACGTCTCCCTGAAACAATCCGAAGACGGTAAAAAAATGAAACTCAAAGGGCAGCTGTGGTCATCATCAATATCGGCGGGAGTACTGGCAGGGATACCGGAAGAGATCGGGAATGCGGGTTTTGCCATTACTGCAGACGGTGATATATTCAGCAACGGGACTTTCAGGATGAATCTGAAAGGCGATATCAGCCACATACTGGTAAAAAAATACGATTACAAAAACCTTGTCCTTAATGGAACTGTTACCGACAAGTTCTTCGACGGCGAACTTCATGTTGACGACAGGAATATAAAAATGGATTTTTTGGGCAAGGTCGATTTCTCGGAAAAGGTGCCTGTCTACGACTTCCAATGTTCTCTTAAGGATTTCTATTTTACCCGCCTTAATATTTTCGGCAAGGATTCAATTGCCCGGCTTTCAGTTGAAATGAAAGCAAGTCTGCAAGGCGATGATATTGATAATATCAACGGCACGCTGACAATGTCGGAACTGCGTTATCTTTCATCAAAGAATATTTTCAGCTCGCGTATTATTGAACTGAGTACCGACCAGGTAATGGGAGAAAAGGAGATAATACTGAAATCGGACCTCGGCGATATTGCTCTCAATGGAAATTTCTCTTTCTACACTGTCGGCGATGCTGCTTTGTTTTTCCTCTCGGACTATTTTCCTTCTTTACAGGAAAAATCCCCTGATCTGAAACTGCTTCGTTCACTGATGGAAAAGCCATCTTACGTTGATTTTGACATTTATACGGGGAAACTTAACAGTATATTGAATGAATTTGCAGACGGGCTTCAGGTAGCGGAGAACAGTCATATAAAGGGCCATGTGGATTTATCGAAAAGGCAGATGGACTTCGAACTGGCTTCAGGGAAGACATCTATAGACAGCCTTGTACTGGACCAGATTGACATGAACGGGCAGGCCGAAAACAAACGTTTCAGCATAAATGGTTCGTGCGGAAATTTAAAGCAGGGAGAGACCTTTTCGGCAAAGGATATACTTTTGACAATAAACGGACAGACCGATACTGCATTCATGGAAGTAGGATGGGACAGGAACGACAGCCTTTCGCTGGCGGGGAATCTTTCGGGGATGCTGAGATTTTTCCGTTCCGAAAAAAATTCACCTTCCGTTTCTTTCGAAGCTTCGCCTTCGATGATATGGGTGGCTGATTCTGCATGGTACCTGAACGAAGCAACTGTAACTTATGCCGACTCGACCGTTATTATTGAAAAATTTGTCCTTAACCACGAGGATCAGTACCTCTACGCCGACGGGTCGATAGGGAAGTCAAATGATAATCTCTCGATCACGATCAATGATTTCAACCTTAATAACCTCAATATATTTCTCGAAAAGCAGGGTTATACTTTTGCAGGGATACTTAACGGTACAGCCGAAGTAAGCGGCATACTTTCGTCACTGAAACTTAACTCGGACTTCGAAATAGACAAACTTGTGGTAAACGGCGAGGACCTTGGTCGTGCTGTTTCGGTTGCCCAGTACAACAGCGATAAACAAAGAATTGACCTTGACGGCTCGATGCACCGCGGAGTAATTAAAACAATGTCGTACAAAGGATTTGTGAGCACAAAAGGCGACCTTGATATAAATGTCGAACTGAACAAGGTCAGGGTGAAGATCATTGAGCCTTTCGTAGAGGGCATTCTTTCTGATGTCAGGGGCGACATAACCGGGAACCTGGCTATTAAGGGCACAACGGACAAGCCGGATATTGAAGGGGTAATAAGTGTTCAGAAAGCAAACTTCATTGTCGATTACCTCCAGACAAGGTATAACTTCACAGGCGATATCATAGTAAAGGAAAACTCTTTCGACATTAACGGCCTCCGCATTTTCGACATAAACACTAATTACGCTGATGTGAACGGTAAAATAACACACGATTATTTTAAAAACATTGAATTCGCATTACAGATCACTCCTGTAAACTTTATGATGCTTAACACCAAACCTTCGGACAACGAGTTGTTTTACGGTAAGGCAATATTAAGCGGGATAATTGATGTAACGGGAAATCTCGACGAAATAGATCTGAAAATAAATGCCAAAACAGAAAAGGACACCCGCTTTTTTATCCCTCTTTCGTCGGGATCCGAAGTAAGCGAATACGACTTCATTACCTTTACATCGGCCAATCAGAAAGGGATTCATGTAACCGAGGAAAAGCCGCGTGTTACGGGCATGAACATGGACTTTAACCTGAATGTTACTCCAGACGCCGAAGTGCAGATAATTTTCGACAGCAAGGTCGGCGACATAATAAGAGGGATAGGAAACGGAAACCTGAGAATGCTTATAAATACAGTGGGTGATTTTCAGCTATACGGCGAATATGTGATTGAGCAGGGTGATTATCTTTTCACTCTGCAGAATATCATCAATAAGAAATTCGGGATAGAAAAGGGCGGGACGATACGGTGGAACGGAGATCCATACGAAGCACAGATGGACATGAAGGCAATATACAAACTGAAGACATCACTTTTTGACCTCACAGGCGATTCAACCGGGCGCGTACCGGTGGAATGCATACTGAGCATGAAAAACAACCTTATGCAGCCTGACATGAGTTTCTCGATAAACCTGCCGGAAAGCGACTCAAAGGCGCAGGGAATAATCAGCAATCTTCCGCAGGATGAGATAAACAAGCAGATAATCTCGCTGCTTGTGATGAACCGCTTTGTTACGCCTGAGAATATGAAAGGCGGAGTTGCCGAAAACCGTTCATCGGCAAATGCGCTTGGAGTAACTTCAAGTGAATTATTGTCGAACCAGTTAAGTCACTGGCTCTCGCAGATAAGCAAAGACTTCGATATTGGCGTCAACTACCGTCCCGGCGACGAAATAACTGCTGATGAGCTTGAAGTAGCGCTGTCTACTCAAATACTTAATGACAGGGTGATAGTCAACGGCAACGTCGGCGTAGGCGGCCAGCAGCATAACACATCCAGCCAGCTGCTTGGAGACTTTGAGGTGGAAGTCAAAGTAAACCGTTCAGGAAAACTGAGGGTAAAAGGATTTACAAAATCGAACGAAAGTATAATATACGACACTTCTCCTTACAGGCAGGGTCTTGGTATCTTTTACAAGGAGGATTTCGACTCTTTTCCCGCTTTGATGAAACGATACTGGGACGGGATATTCAAACGGAAAGAAAATGCAAATAAAAAGTAATTGAATATTAAAAATAATTGTATATTTGCGCAAAACCAAAAAACCTGAGATATGAAAAAATTCTTTACAATTTGTCTTTTATTGATGGGAACCGGGTTAATGTACGCCCAGGATACCCTCTTTACTGAAAATTTCGACAGCTACACTTCCGGCGTATTTGTTAATACGCAACAGCCACTTTTCTGGCCATGGACAGGAGCAACTGCTGAAAAAGCCTATGTAAGCAATGTACAGTCGCACAGCCCAAGTAATTCAATGAAGATCGTCAACGACAATGACATGATCTATGATTTCCTTGGTAAAACATCCGGTGAATACGATGTAAATTTCTGGATGTATATCGTAGGCACAAAAGGCGGCTATTTCAATGTTGAACATGCTTTCGGTACTTCGTGGGCTTTAGGATTCTATTTCAAACCCGGCGGAACCTGCGACATTAAAGAAGGCGGACAGACTCATACTTTCAACTACACCCTTGATACATGGATTCAGATCAATCTTAACGTCGACCTCGAAAACGACTCAATTACAGCAACTGTTGATGGTACTGAAGTTGCCTCATGGCTTTTTTCGAACGAAGAAGATGCAGCCGGCGGAACTAATGTACTTGACGTGATCAATTTCTATGGGTTGCATACAGCTAGTACAGGCGTTCCGGCATCTGAATATTATGTTGATGATTTTAAATTCATCGAAATACAGAGCGGGCTTCTTCCTCCGACCATTGCCATCGACAACACTCCGATAGTAACTAACGGATTGGCTGCTGAAGTTGTTCCTGCCGGTAATACAGGTGAAACAGACATGGTATTTAATGCATACCCCACATTTATTGACCCTGTTCTTACTTCAACTCTTACAAACGGCGCAATGGCTTTGGACCTGGGTAGTTTGAGCGCAATTGGCTGGACAACCGAATTCGAAGTATATGCCGGAGTACGCTTCCTTCCCGATGTTACAGGTACTCATATCGGTCAGAACATCGTTTCTGCAAATATCTTTATCAACGATGCACCTATGGGCGACTCGATCAGAGTATATGTATGGGGAAAAGGCGAATATTCCGTCCCCGGAACCAATACAATTCTTGCTGAAAAAGCATTTACTGTAACTGCACAATCAGATAATACTATTATTTTCGACACTCCTGTACCTATCAACGGAGACGAAATATGGATCGGTTATAAATTCACCTCTCCTGCTAACATGTTCACATTAGGTACCGATGATCAGCCTATAGTTCCTCACACATCTTATCTTAAGACCGGTCCCGTATGGAGCGAATTTCAGGGCGCCGGCGGAAGTGGTACAGGAAATATCTGCATCCGCGCCATTGTTGAAGGTCCGGGATGGCCTGTATGGCTCAATGTTACTCCTTACAGCGGAACAATTACTGCTGCAGGAAACCAGGATATTACACTTTCATTCATCACAACAAGCCTTATAACAGGCACATACGAAGCTGACGTATTTGTAGGATGTAACGACCCTATGAACGAATGGACTTCAATTCATGTTACACTTGATTACACAGTAGGTATCGCTGATAACCCTTCAGTCGGTATAATGACATACCCCAACCCGACAACAGATGTTATCAATATAGTTACTGACAATATAATCAGCAATGTTACAGTTTACACAATTGAAGGCAAACTGGTAAAGACCATTAACCCCTCAACAAGTTCAGTTACAGTAGATGTTAATGACATGACCAACGGTACATACATTTTCGAGATCACCGCCGGAAATCAGACCATAAAAAGAAATATTGTTGTTAAATAACTTCTGACTCACATTAAGAAAGCCTCTGCAGAAATGCGGAGGTTTTTTTTTGCAAATTTCTGTTTATTCATGTAAGTTTGAAAAAAAAAATAGATGAAGTCCCTGCTTGCCGCATTATTCCTTGCACTGTTATCCTCCGTTTCGTTGGCACAAACCGGACTTATATTTGATGAAACATGGGCCGGAAATATCATTGCAGATGGTGACACTACACTGGCAGTTATGTATTTTTCAAAAAGTGATACGGGATTTCAAATAGTAAGTCTGTCTTTCCCTGATGACTTTATTAATTTCAAACCAAACAAGCAGTCGTTAAAAGAAGATAGTCTGTTTTTTGAGATAAAGAAGATCGGGGCGAAGTATTCGGGATATTTTGATAAACAATCAGGTATCATTAAAGGCTTGTGGCACCAAAGTGGAAAAGACTTTTCTCTGGACTTTACTAAAACCAACAAGGATTTCAGTGTTAAACGTCCCCAGACGCCTGTAAAACCATACTCATACACCGAAGAAGAAGTTGTGTTTGACAACCCGAAAGACGGGATACAGATGGCAGGCACACTTACTATCCCTGAAGGAAAAGGTCCATTCCCTGCAGTAGTATTTATCAGCGGCAGCGGACAACAGGAACGTGACTGCGAAATATTGGGACACAAATGGGCGCTTGTACTGGCAGATTATCTGACCCGGCAGGGAATTGCCACTTTAAGGTACGATGACAGGGGTGTCGGAAAGTCAGGTGGCAACCCTTACACGTCAACAACACTTGATTTTGCCGGAGATGCTGCATCAGCAATGCTGTTCCTGAAAAAACAGGACAGGATAGACAGGACCAAAACGGGACTTATCGGCCACAGCGAAGGAGGCATAATAGCCCCGATGATAGCATCAAAAACAAAAGAGATATCATTCCTTGTACTTCTTGCTGCTCCCGGTATTGATATAATTGACCTTATGATCATCCAGAACCGCAAGATGGTTGAAGGTGAGAAAATACTGAGGGAGGAACAGTATCCTGCATTTGATGTTATGCTGCGCAATGTTTTCAAAACAGTAGTCAGGACAAAGGATAACAACGAGGCTGGCAAAAAGATCATAAACATCTATTCTCAATATGCAAAAACAATTGATTCAGTACAGGTAATTAAAATGCAACTTACCGAAAGAAGTATCAGGCAGCAGCTTATTCCTCTTCTTAGTCCCTGGTACCGTTATTTTCTGAGCATCAGACCATCTGTTTATGTTTCGAAAGTCAAATGCCCTGTCCTTGCTGTTAACGGTGATAAAGACACGCAGGTGACCGCCGATGAGAATCTTGCTGCTTTGAATGATGCTTTCAGAACTGCCGGAAATACCAAATGTACTGTCAGAAAAATGAATAACCTGAATCATCTTTTTCAGACTGCCGTTACAGGAATGCCTGATGAATATGCCAAGAACGAAGAAACGATCTCTCCTGAAGTTCTCGAAATAATTTCAACCTGGATAAAACAACAATAGTATGAAATACCTGTTACCCCTGCTAATGATTTTTATAGTTTGTTCCGGTTCACAGGCACAGACTGAAAAGAAGCCATTTCTGGCAATGTTCTATAATGTTGAAAATCTTTTCGACACTACAGATGATAAAACAGTGAACGATGAAGAATTTCTTCCTTCGTCGGAAAAAAAGTGGAATTCTGAAAAGTATTACAAAAAACTCGAGATGCTTTCGAAAGTAATCCTTGCCATTGATTCATCGCAGATACCGGACATTATAGGTGTGGCCGAAGTGGAAAACGCAATGGTGCTTAAAGATCTTTGCAGAACCCTGCATTACGAAAAGCCCGTTTATAGTTTTCTCCACAAGGACTCACAGGATCCGCGCGGGATTGACGTAGCCCTGCTGTATAATCCCAATCGCTTTAGTGTGATATCATGGAAAACTTTTGCTGTTAACACAATGGGACAGGAAGGAGAAAAACCAAGAGACATATTGTACGCTAAAGGAACAGCACCATCGGGTGACACTCTTCATGTTTTTGTAACCCACTGGAAGTCGCGTATCGGTATTAATGATGCCACAGAAACAAAACGTGTTTTTGCCGCTATGAAACTTAAATGTTTAAGTGATTCCATTCTTACAAAGAATACTGCTGCAAACATCATAATAATGGGCGACTTTAACGATGACCCGGAAAACAAGAGCATTTATCAGATACTTCAGGCCAATAATAAGAGACGCAACAGGGAAGTATTCGAACTCTTTAATCTACACTTTGATATTCATAATTTCTACGGGGCAGGAACATTGTATTACAACAGCAGCTGGTTTCTTTTCGACCAGATAATTGTGTCCAACAACTTACTCGTAAATACAAAAGGGCTATACACAAGACCCGACGCGGGGAGCATACTTAAGCACGACTGGATGTTCTACAAGCCGGATGGAAAAACATTTCTGCCACGACCAACTTTTTCGGGAAAACAAAACACCAAACACACCCAACACA
>CAZEWB010000105.1:5244-9131 GCA_964515655.1 uncultured Bacteroidales bacterium | reverse complement strand
TGTGTTGGGTGTGTTTGGTGTGGGGTTTAGGCACAGGAACAGCTGTTCCTGTGCCTAAAGTAAAACCTGATAATCCCCACTCAATATTCCAGAGTGTTTCAGTTCCGCCTGCTGTCCATCCTAAAGTTGCATCGGTAATGGTAATACCTGTAGCATTAAGTGCAGTAGGTACAAAACACGTTGGGCATACTGTTGTGAAAGTGTGGAACAAACCTGCTACGGGAGCGCTGCCTGCTGTAAATGAATATACAGAAATGCCAGAAGCATCAAGCAGAGTGAACCCGGTTTCTTCGTCATAACTACCTGATGCCCATGTTAGAGTAATTGTAGCTCCACCGCAAAGTGCAATTGAGCCTGAACCTGTTGAGCCGGTTGCGAGTGTAATTGTACCTACATTATGTCCGTCTTCGGCAACAGTGATAGTTGCACCGTTCCATCCGTCGCCCCATGAATCGGTAGTTGTATATGTATATGTGCACTGGCTTGCTGCCGGGCAACCTATAGTTGTAAATGTGAAAGGCCCTACCCATGGGCTGTAACTTGAAGCACCGCAGTCAGCGCGGACATAATAGTCGTAGCTTGTATATGCGGTAAGTCCGTTCAATGTATAAGGCTTGCTTGTAACTGGCACTACTGTGCCGGTTCCCTGAGTGAAACCCTGTGTTCCCCATTCAATTTCCCATGCAGTGGCAGTGCTGTTTTCGGTCCAGTTGAGAATTGCTGATACATCAGATGCTGTTGCAGTCTGGTACGAAGGCTGGATACAACCTGTAAGTTCAACCAAAGTAACATCATCAATGTGGATATCGTTCCCATAAGCGCTTGTAGCAAAGAAATCGAACGAAGTTGTTGCAGTACCACCAGAGATAATATATGTATATTTTACCCATCCTAAAGTTGCAGAATACCTTGAAAGAGGTGTTCCGACATTTGTCCATGATGTGCCACCGTTGGTTGACATTTTAAGCTGGATGTTGTCATCACTGCCCGGATATCCGGGGTCGTGGAACATCCAGAAACTGAATTCACCAAAAGTACCTGCCAGGTCAACGGTCGGAGTGATAAGGCTGGCAGAACCTATTTCAACGGTATATGAGTTAAAGAAAGCAAGTTTATCAGGCGAGTGTGCAGGATTTCCTGAAGGATTCACCGTACCTGTTGCCTGAGCCCATTCTGCAACATTTGGAACGGTTGTCCAGCCGGCGTTAGGGAATAATCCTTCAAAATCTTCGAAAATAAGGAAGTCACCGAACAAAACAACATTTGAATTGGCATTCCCGCCAACTCCGGAGCCGTTGCTCGCAATTACATTGTAATAATAGTTACCCGGGTTTACAATTGTTTCAGCAAAGGTCAGACCGGCCTGGTTATCAGAAACAAGAACACTGCCGGGCATACGGATCACATCATATGTAATACCTGTGCCTGAGAAATAACCGCCATGTAAGCCTGCAGTAGGAGCAGTCCATGAAAGGCCGGCATCCATACCTGAGGGATTGGTTAATGTAACGGCGCCGGGGGCAGCGGGAACATCTTCGCCAATCCATACTGTCGTGTCAACGGGATCTCCGTCGCCAACGGTATTGGAACCATAAGCAGTGAATTTGTAGAATCCGGCGGAAGGAGCTATATAAGTGAAGGTTTCGGGTGCGCCGATAGTAGGAGTTACGTTCTGATAAATAGGTGTCGGGTTGTTGTTGACCAGTAATGTTGCTGTTAAAAGTTCAGTAAGAGTTGCACCGGCATAAGTAAGGGAAGGATTGATCCAGTCAATGTCTGCAGTGAGAGCGCCACCTGCATCGGGAGCAACAACAAAGTTTGTGACTGCTCCGGGAGCGTCATCTGCAGTCGGTGTGTAGGGAATGGCAAAACCTGTAACTTCCGAAACGAAATCAAATAAAAGAGTTGCAGCTCCAGTTGCTGTGTTTATTTCATATAAGCCACCTGAGGTTGTATAAAGTGTGCCGTAGAGTTTTTCGTTGTCCCTGTCGTATGCAATATCCTGAGCATAGTTTATGTTAACGCCAAGGGGTCCGACTACTGTTGCTATGCCGGTAGTCGAATTAACACTGTATAAATTGTCATCAAGTCCTATTGCATATATCACACCAGCGTTATCTGCAGCGAGACCAATAACCTGAGCGGCACCGCTTAAAGCAACAAGAGTTGTTGCTCCGGTAGTAAGGTTTATTGTATACAGGTTACCTGGGAAATCCATGGTATACATGATACCTGTGTTGACATCATAAGCAAGGCCCGTGAGGTCGGCTACGCCACCACCTATATTAGTAACGGCTCCAGATGCAGGATTAATAGTTACAAGTGGACAAGGTGTGGGAGAACCGGCATACTGTACTCCGTACCATACTCCGTCAGCCCAGTCGGCGCCTGCAACCCAATTGGCATTTGCTGCCAGTGAGGTAAGCGTACCGGCAGGGATAGCGATCGTAACAGGACCAACTGCTACTGTACCGCCGTAGGCATTAAACCCGTATGCAGTAATTGTTTTTGCACCACTGCCGAAATTCGTCATTGTAGGTTTTACCTGACCGGGAACGAATCCCGGGTCCATGCCGGCAAGGATAGGGCTATTAGGATTAGCTTTTACAACAATTGCCCTTTCTGTTGTTTTCTGTTTTGCCAGTACTTTGTCGTGACCGACGCTGATCTTACTGGCTTGTCCGAACACCATTCCTGTGATAAGCAGCAGAAGCAGTGTTGTAAACAAAAGTCTGTGTTTTTTCATTTGATTAAATTTATTTATTAACGGTTGCAAAAATAAGGTTTATGTTAATACGCTGCCTGTTATTTCTGTATTTTTTTATTAACAGATGCAAGGATATTATCCTGGAGTTTTAATGCTTTATCTTCAATATCAGCAGCTTCTGATAGTATATTATTCACAAAGTCCTTATCATAAAGTCCTGATGCATTTATTTTGACATTTAGGTAAGCGCCTCTTACTCCGGCAATTGCTGCAAGCGCTCCGACACCGGCGTCTGAAACTGAATTGGGATTGCCAATTTCTGCCATTGCTTTAATTACTTCAAGTGATTCACAGCAGGCTTTCATTGTGCGGAATGGTACTTCTGTCGCATACTTTGTCGCATCCTGAATTCCTTTTTTACGGGCTGCTTTTTCTGCATCATTTGATTTAGGCAGACCAAAGGCATCCATAATCTTATTGAAGGCGGCAGTGTCTTCATCAATAAGTTTTAAAAGCAGGTCGTGATAGTATTTGCCTTTATCAGCCCAGTCCGAAAACTCTTCCCATCTTTCGTCCCAGCCCGGTTTATGCGAGGACAGATTAGCCACCATGGTAGCAAGGGCAGCGCCCATTGAACCCATACATGCCGAAATGGATCCTCCTCCCGGAGCTGGTGATTCGCTTGCAGTTTCGTGTACAAAACCGGTAACGGTCATGTCAACCAGTTTTTTCTGCTTTTTATCCTCCAGTATGTATTCTATGATTTTCTTTTCGGGATCGAAAGGGTACAGTTCATCTAATCCAAGCGATTTTACAGCGATCTTTATTATTTCTTTTTCAGGAATACCAGTGGATCGGTTTTGTTTTTTCAGGAAATATTTTCCGGCATCGAGCATTGATTTCAGCGGGACTACTCCGACAATTTCAGAGCCTGTTGCGCGTATCCCTCTCTCCTGTGCCTTTTTACAAGCCTCTTCGAAAACGACGTGCAGAGGAGTAATAGTAATATCCGTACAATTGATTGAGATCTGTGCAATACCGAATTCTTCGATGAACCATCCGATAGCCTTAACAGCCTTTAAAGTTCCGGGCTGCCATATTTCATTTCCCTTTTCATCTTTTTTGATCTTTCCGGTGAACTGATTTCCTTCTCTTACCGGACGGCCTTTTTCGCGGATAT
>CAZEWB010000105.1:4391-5216 GCA_964515655.1 uncultured Bacteroidales bacterium | reverse complement strand
GTCTTGTTGAAGTTGAATTCAGGTTTATGTTGTAAGCGATAAGAAAATTCCTCGCGCTTACTGCAGTTGCGCCCATAGAAGCAACGAATTTTGCGGGGCCGAAATCGGGTTTCATTTTCGGGTCGGCAAGTTTTGCCTGCAGTCCTTCGTATTCGCCGGCACGGACATATGCGAGATTACGTCTTTCGGGGCTGGTTGCAGCAAATTCATAGCAATATATAGGGTATTGCAGCTCTTCGCCCAGACGTTTTGCCAGTTTCCGGGCATATTCTGCAGTTTCATCCATTGTGATGTTCGAAACAGGAACAAGAGGGCAGACGTCCATAGCGCCAAACCGCGGATGTGCGCCTTTGTGCTTTGCCATATTTATCAGTTCCTTTGCCATGCGGGCTGCCCTTACAGCGGCTTCGCACACTTCGTCGGGTGTACCTACAAAAGTAACAACTGTGCGGTTGGTTGCTGCGCCGGGATCAACATCAATAAGTTTAACGCCCTGTACTTTTTCGATCTCATCGGTGATCTGTTTAATGACCGCCATGTCGCGGCCTTCGCTGAAATTCGGAACACATTCGATGATCTTCTTTTCCATATTGTCTGTTTTAAAATGAATAACCTATTCCAAAGTGGCAGTTGACCCTGCTGCCGGGACCAAGCAAGTACCAGGTGAAATCGTCCTCGGTACGGTATACAAGACCCTGGTAGTTCACATATTCAGGACCCTGGAAAGGCATTATCTTGTAACCTGCGAAAAAGTCGAAGAGCCTGCCTTTCCTTGTTACAATCTGATAACCCAAAGCGAGACCTGCGCCAAATCCCGGAAACGTA
>CAZEWB010000105.1:0-4381 GCA_964515655.1 uncultured Bacteroidales bacterium | reverse complement strand
TGTGTTGGGTGTGTTTGGGTGGGTTTTTCCTCGGAAATGGAGTTCATACATATTGAATCAGCTTCAATATGTATGAACTCCATTTCCGAGGAATAATAACCGGCAGATGCCTTAAACTGCATATAAAATCCTTTTGGACATTCATCAGAAATGTACATCCTTAAGAAAGGCTCAATTACCGGACCTTTGAAATAGGCATAATAGTAACTGACAAAAGCTCCGGTACTGAGTTTTTCTGAAAGCGAAAATTCGGCTTTAATACGTATCTTGTTTACGAGGCCGGCAGGAGCGTAGGACAGTATTACCGGGTTGTCTGCTGTAGTGGTTTGAGAAAGTGAAACAGCAGTCATAAATGTGAGAAAAATGCAGGTAAAATATTTCAAATATATCAGAATTTCTGTTCAGTTCCTTTAAGATAAACCGTTTCGATCATGTTGCTGCCAAATGAGTACGGGAAAAACTCGAACGATGACATAGGCTTTGTTATGAAAAAGTTTGCACATTTTCCGGGACAGATGCTTCCGTAATAATCCTGCAGCCCCATTGCATAAGCAGTGTTGATAGTTGTTGCATTCAGCGCTTCTTCGGGAGTCATTCTAAACATTATGCATGCCATCGACATTATCAGTTTCATATTTCCGGATGGAGAAGAACCGGGATTATAATCGGAAGCCAGCGCAAGGGGCAGTCCGGCATCTATCATTTTGCGTACGGGTGCGTGCGGCAGGTTGAGGAAGAAAGCTGAACCGGGGAGAACAGTAGGCATTGTGTCGCTTTCAAGCAGCAGTTTTATATCATTGTTGCCGGTATATTCAAGATGGTCAACAGAAATTGCACTGTACCTTACTCCTGTTTCAATACCTCCGGAGTGAGCGAGTTCATTGGCGTGTATCTTTCCGCGAAGTCCGTGCTTCAGTCCTGCCATAAGTATGCGGGCAGTCTGTTCAGGCGAAAAGAAACCATCTTCGCAGAATACATCTATAAAGTCTGCCAGTTCCTCAGCAGCAATAAGCGGCAGCATTTCATTTAAAATAATATCGACGTATTCGTTTGAATTCTGTCTGTATTCAAGAGGTATAGAGTGAGCGCCTAAAAACGTTGAAACAATTTTAATGTCGAAGTTTTCTTTAAGGCGTTTTATAACGCGGAGCATTTTAATTTCATCAACAGTATTAAGTCCGTAACCGCTCTTGATCTCAACCAGACCTGTTCCCTGCATAATGATCTCACGTATCCTTACGGCAGACTCTTCGTATAATTCATCTTCGGATGTTGTGTGAAGTATTTTGGCTGAATTCAATATTCCGCCTCCACGCTTTGCGATCTCCTCGTACGACAGCCCGTTTATCTTATCAACGAATTCCTTTTCGCGGCTTCCGGCGTAAACAAGATGAGTATGAGAATCACAGAACGAAGGAAAAACAAACTTATCAGAGGCATCGATGATACAATCGCTCATGATCTGATACCGTTCGCCCTTGTCGCCAAGCTTTTTCATTGGCCCAAAGTCGATAATGCGCCCGCCTTCCACATACAAATATGCATCTCTTACGCTTTTTACCTTGGCCATCTGTTTTCCGGCCACCCATGTGCGCGGTCTGTCTTCGGCCTGCATCAGTTCTTTGATATTGATTACCAGAAAATTCATTTTCAAATAATTTGATGTCAAAATTAAATAAACATTTCGGGATAATATAAAAAGTTTGTGAAATTAATACCGGTTGGAGTGTTTTCGTGGCATCTTTTTTTGCCCTTAGAATTTTATAACTTTTTTAATTATTGTTCCGTTTTCATTGTTAATCTTTATAAAAAATAATCCTTTTGCCTGATCTGACAAATCAATTCTTTCAATTTTATTCGTTAAATATTTGCTAACATAAATACTTTGCCCGATTGAATTAAACATGCAGATTTCTGAATCACCTTTATTAATTTCTACAAACAAATAATCATTGCAGGGGTTGGGATATATTTTATTCTCTGTATATAAACCATCTTTAAATGGAATTACAAATAAAAAAGGGTCATATTCATAGGCTCCCATATCTACAACAGAACTGCCGTCATTATTGCCATCTATAATTCTAAGATTGCCATCAGGGTCTGTTTGAATTGATACTGAACTGTTATCTCCTGCATCGATACATGGACTGAATTCCTGCAAGTGGTAATCCCCGACGGGTGCATTTATAAATAATGGATTCATTTGAATATTATTGTAAGCATCACAGGAATCCCCGTTTGTATTTGTAGTTACATTTACCCCATACCACAGACCGCTATTATAAAAATTTCCGGAGCTGTTATTCCAGAAGTTGCTATAATGTATTGTGATTGTGAGGGCAGTAGTAGTGCATGCAATTCCAAATCCTGTATTATTGGAGATAATACAATTCACTAAAGTCGGGTTGCCATTCAAGCAAAAAATACCGCTGCAATTACTCCCGGAATTATTACTGATTGTCACATTGTGAAATGACGGGTTTGAAAACAAATCTAAACAAACGGCGCCCAGAGTACCTGTATTATTAGCGATAATAACATTTTTTAGAACCGGATCTGATGAACTCTCGCAATAAAGACCCGGAGCATTAGACCCCGAATTATAAATAACAGCAGTATTTCTTATTTCAGGATTCGATCCAAAACATCGTATTCCGGCGCCACTATAATTTGATGAATTGTTCCGGACAATAATATCTGTTAATATCGGGTTAGCAGATACCATACATATTCCTCCGCGTGAATTATTCCTGATTATTGTATTTTGTAATGCCGGACTTGAATTAGTAACCGAAATACCCCCCGAGTCACTGTGTTCAATTAAACAATAAGATAATCTGCTGGTATTCGAACAACTTGAAGAAATATGAATTCCCTTCCATGTAATACCGGGCTCATATCTGGTAAAGATGATGCTATCTTGTTCAGTTCCTACTGCCAGCAATTTGCCGGAAACGCTGAATTTTGTTCCTTGTTTGAAAAGAAGCTTTGTTCCGGGTTCAATGATTAGATCGTTATTACAAGTTACCTGAATATTGTCGAACACTGTATAGATTCCGGAAGGTAATGTCCCTGATAATTGACCGCTTAAACCGGTTTCAAGAGTGACATCGCCAAGATTTGTGTTTGAATATATAGCCAGACCTGAAAGATTTTCAGAAGCATAATATTGCTTTGAATAAACAATATTGTATATTCCAGGCTCAATATCAATATTGAAATAACCGGTATTATCAGTATAAGTGCTATCGAATAATGTACCCGGTGCGACCCTTTCAAAAAGAATCTTAATATTGGAGTGATTCGTCTGGTTTTCCAGATAAGCATGACCATCGACAGTCAGAGTTTGTGCCTTAATCAGGATTGGATAAAGCAACAAAAAACATGAGATAAAAAAAAGATTCTGAATTTTCATAGTACAAGATTTTAAAAATTTATCAATACTTTTTTATTTGTACCAGATAAACCGGTAGAATTGTTCAATCTTACACATGCAAATTTAAAAAAATATTCTGATATCCCAAATAATATCAAACTTCTTTTAATTCATCGTCAATGCAATGTGTGATGTCAGAAGGAATGTTAGCAACCATGAATTCCTTCAATACATGAATCAATATAGGGCAGGAGCGGAGATGATTTTCAGATGACAGGGTATTGAGACATCTCCATTACTATGTTTTACACACAAACCATTGAACATATAAACAATTGAACAATAAAACATCAATAAAGGCAGGAATTTTGTAATATTGTAAAAATATTCGGATGTATAAAATGAACCTGATATTGTTTTTTCTTTCGTTGATTGTATTCAGTAACTGCAATAACAGCAACGGTGTTATTAATGGTAACGGGAGAGATTCTACAGTAACATTTTCATATATCTTTCCTGATGGTGCAACTATAGAAGAACGTTTTCCTGTCCCTCCTGATTTTGAGAGAAAAGTATCGGACAGTTTGTCTTTTGCTTTTTATTTAAGGAATCTGAAACTTAAACCGCACGGAAGCCAGGTGCATCTGTATAACGGGAACCTTAAGGGTAATCAGGATGCGCATGCCGCGGTGATAGATATTGATGTCGGTAATTCCGACCTTCAGCAATGTGCCGATGCGGTGATAAGGCTGAAGGCAGAGTATCTTTTCAAGACAAAGCAATACGATAAAATCTCGTTTCACTTTACAAACGGTTATGATTTTCCCTGGTTAAAATACTCTCAGGGATACCGCGTAGAATTCAACGGAAACAAAACAAACTGCGTTAGGAAATCCAATCCTTCGGATTCTTATAAGGATTTCAGGGCATACCTTAACCTTATTTTCACTTATGCAGGAACGCTCTCCCTTTAGAAACAACAAACCAAACACACCCAACACA
>CAZEWB010000104.1:0-9135 GCA_964515655.1 uncultured Bacteroidales bacterium | reverse complement strand
TGTGTTGGGTGTGTTTGGTGTGTTTTTTCCGTTAAGCGTTTCAATGACACTGAACATTGCTCTTAGTTACGGCAGTCAGTGGGAAATTGCTGATACTGCCAGAAGGATCGCCATAGAAACGCTTAACGGAAAAATCAAGCCAGAAGATATAACAACAGATCTTTTCGAGAAACACCTGCTTACGGCACATAGCCCTTCTCCTGAACTGCTTATAAGAACAAGCGGAGAATACAGAATCAGTAATTTCCTTTTATACCAGCTGGCATACGCTGAATTGTATTTTACCGATACACTCTGGCCTGATTTCGATGAAGAAGAGTTTTACAAGGCAATACACCATTATCAGCAGCGTGAAAGACGCTTTGGTATGACCTCGGAACAAATAATGAACAAACCACGAAAGAGCAAATGAAACCACTCCTTTTCACAGTCCTGATTCTTTATTCAGCCATCCTGTTCTCTCAAAGCGACAGTACACGAATTGAATTTGACTATTCCGACCCATCTGAAATGGAAATTGGCGGGATAACAGTTACCGGAATAAAATACCTGGATGAGAATATACTGATCAATCTTTCAGGGTTACGGGTCGGACAGATCATAACAGTACCGGGACAGGAAATATCACAAGCTATTAAAAAACTCTGGGATCAGGGTTTATTCTCGGATATTACGATCTCAGTCGAGAAGACGGTCAACAAAATTGTTTTCCTTAATATTAATCTAAGTGAACGTCCGAGATTAAGCAAGTTCTCTTTTGAGGGTATCCGTAAATCAGAGGCTGATGATATTCGCGAACAGATAAAACTTTCCAAAGGAAATCAGGTTACCGACAATGTTATAATAAATGCAAAAAACAGGATAATAAATTATCTTAACGAGAAGGGTTATTATAATGTTGAAGTTTCAGTAAGACAGGAAGCAGATTCATCTATTGTCAACCATGTTATTCTTTATTTCGATATAAAGAAAAATAATAAGTTTAAAATAAGTAACATTGAAGTTGAAGGGAATCAACTCATGGCATCTAAAAAGATCAGAAGGGCTATGAAAGATACTAAAATGAAAAAATGGTACCGTGTTTTCAAAACCTCACGTTATTTCGAGGATAAATATAAAACCGACAAGCAGAAAATAGTTGAAAAATATAACGAGGACGGTTATCGCGATATGCGGATCATCCACGACTCTGTTTTCGTTACATCTGAAAATACTCTTGGCATTAAGATCTCCATTGAAGAAGGTCAGCAGTTTTATTTCAGAAATATATCCTGGACCGGGAATTCGAAATATAAAACTGATGAATTGAGGAGCATCTTAGGTATTAAAAAGGGCGATGTATATAATCAGGCTTTACTTGAGGAAAAACTTATTATTGACCCCAACGGTGTTTCTTCATTATATCTCGACAACGGATATCTTTTTTTCTCCGCCACTCCTGTGGAAGTTTTGGTTGAAAACGACTCGATCGACCTGGAGATCCGTGTTTACGAAGGCAAACAGGCTCGTATTAATAAGGTTATCATTACCGGTAATACCAAAACCAACGAACACGTTATAAGACGCGAAATACGGACCAAACCAGGTGAATTATTCAGCCGCGCTGACATAATCCGCACACAGAGGGAACTTGCCACGTTAGGATATTTTGATCCTGAAAAACTGGATGTCCGCCCGACACCTAATCCGGCAGAAGGCACAGTTGACCTTGAATATATTGTTGAAGAAAAACCTTCCGACCAGATCGAACTTTCCGGCGGATGGGGCGCCCGCATGGTAGTCGGCACGCTTGGTGTTGTTTTCAATAATTTCAGCGCCAGGAATTTCTTTAAAAAATCAGCCTGGCAACCACTTCCCTCAGGTGATGGCCAGCGTTTAAGTGTCAGAGCCCAGACGAACGGAATTTATTACCAGGCATACAGCGCATCATTTGTTGAGCCATGGCTTGGAGGTAAAAAACCAAACTCTTTGTCAGTTTCTGTTTATTACACTATACAATCAAATGGCCTTTCAAACTCAGAAGAAGGAAGAGCAGATATGCATATCTTCGGAGTTTCAACAGGATTAGGAAAGAGAAAGAGCTGGCCTGATGATTACTTTAACACATATGATGAAATAAGTTTCCAGAAATATACTCTGAATAATTTCACATATAATTATTTGTTCACATTCAGTGATGGCACATCAAATAATATCAGTTTATCACGGACCTGGTCAAGAAATTCTGTCGATCAGCCGATATTTCCACGTAAAGGATCAAACTTTGCACTGTCTCTTCAGGTAACTCCCCCATACTCTTATGTAAATAAAGCCCTGGGTAAAGAAGCTGACTATACAACAATGACCGATCAGGATAAATACAAATTCATTGAGTATCACAAATGGAAGTTCAATTCATTATGGTATACAAAAGTGGCAGGAGATTTGATATTACAATCCAAAATTGAATTTGGTTTCCTCGGATTATATAACCAGGATATAGGACCTTCACCTTTTGAAGGATTTAATATGGGTGGCGACGGACTAATGACATACAATCTCTACGGTAAAGAAACGATAACCCTGCGCGGTTATGGGAACGGTTCAATAACACCTCTGAAAGGCGGAAATATTTACGATAAATTTTCTTTTGAATTACGCTATCTCCTATCTCCCAATCCCAATGCAACCATATATGTACTCACTTTTGCCGAAGGAGGAAATGCATGGTATGGCTTCAACGAATTCAAACCATTCGATATTAAGCGTTCTGCAGGTGTCGGGATACGAATATTCCTGCCTATGTTCGGCAAACTTGGTGTAGACTGGGGTTATGGTTTTGATGAACCTGTAAGACCAGGAGAAAATCACAGCCAGTTCCATTTTATTATCGGACAAAACTTTTAACAACTAAAATAAAAAACCATGAAAACAAAAATCTTACTGCTGTTTTTCGTGTTAACCGGTTCAACGGTATTATTTGCCCAGGGAAAACTGGGATATGTCGACACCGATTACATTTTAAAGAACATACCTGCTTATCAGGCTGCCCAGGCACAGCTTGACAGGATAGCTGCCGACTGGCAGAAAGAAATCGAAACCGTTTACGGCCAGATCGATAAAATGTATAAGGATTTTCAGGCCGAAAAGGTACTTCTTACTGAAGAAATGAAGGTCAAGCGCGAAAATGACATCATCACTAAAGAAAAAGAAGCCAAAGAACTGCAGAAAAAATACTTCGGTAAAGAAGGTGATCTTTTTAAGAAAAGACAGGAACTGGTTAAACCTATTCAGGACGAAGTCTTTAATGCTGTCAAAGAACTTGCTGTTGAAGGCAACTACTCGATCATTTTCGACACAGCCGGTAACCTTAACATGCTTTACACCGATCCGAAGATCGATAAAAGTGATGAAGTGCTGAAAAAACTTGGTTATAAAAATTAATTTTTATATTTGTGCAAAATTTAAACGGACAATAAAATGAAATCTTACATTTCTTTAATTACTTTGTTTCTCTTTGTTGCATTTGCATCTTTCGGACAAACAAAAGGTAAATTCGGCCATCTTAATTCTAATGAATCACTTGAATTAATGCCTGAAAAAATTGCAGCTGAAAAAACAATTCAGGATTATGCAAAACAAATGGAAAATCAACTTCTTGAAATGCAGACAGAGCTTGAAAAGAAGTATAACGATTACACTGCCAGCCAGACTACATATAGCGATCTGGTTAAAAAAACCAAAGAAGATGAACTGATGAACATGCAGCAGCGCATACAGACATTCCAGCAGACTGCACAGACTGAATTGCAGAAAAAGGAACAGGAACTTCTTAAACCGATAATTGAAACCGCACAGAAAGCAATTGCTGATGTCGCCAAAGAAAACGGATATACCTATGTTTTCGATACAGGTGTCGGCACATTACTGTACTGGCCAAAAGAAACAGACGATCTGTTGCCACTCGTTAAAACAAAACTTGGCATTAAATAACTGATGTTACGCAAAAGAAATTGAATAAGCCCCAAGATCCAAGTCCCAAGATCCAAGCCCCAAGGGACGGCTCCCCTGGAATTTGGGTCTTGGAATTTGGAATTTGGGTCTTGGAACTTGGGTCTTGTTACCTTTTTCGCACAAGAATTTATTTACGTAACATGAGTTACATACATGGACAAGCCCGGTACTATAGGAATATTTGACTCCGGATACGGAGGCCTGACAATCTTAAAAGAAATACACAGACAACTTCCGCAATACGACCTTTTGTATCTTGGCGACAGTGCAAGAACACCATACGGGAACCGTTCATACGAAACAGTTTACCAATATACATTGCAAGCTGTAAAATTTCTGTTCGGACAAGGTTGCCATCTGATTATTGTTGCATGTAACACAGCCTCCGCAAAGGCGCTCAGGACAATTCAGCAGAATGATCTCCCTAAACTTGCTCCACAAAAAAGAGTTATAGGCGTTATCAGACCCAGTGTCGAAGCGGTCGGTGAAATTACCAGATCCCGTCACATAGGCATACTCGGAACTAAAGGAACTATAAATTCCCTTTCTTTTCCCCTAGAAATAAATAAATTATTCCCCGATATTAAAGTATACCAGCATGCCTGCCCGCTTTGGGTTCCTATAGTGGAAAACAACGAAATATTTTCGGAAGGAGCAGGTTATTTCGTAAAAAAGGATATCGAGGCGATCCTTTCAATGAGTTCAAAGATAGATTCGCTTATTCTCGGGTGCACACACTACCCTTTACTGATGCCGGTTATTAAAAAATATATCCCTTCAGATGTCAGTATAATCCCTCAGAATAATATAGTTGCCACCAGTTTAAAGGATTATCTTAAAAGGCATCCTGAGATCGAAGTTAACTGTACGACCAAAGGCAGTTGCACATACTACACAACAGACGATACAGATACATTCGTCCAATTCGGGCAGATATTCATGAACGAGAAAATTGAAGCGCTTCATGCTTCTATAGGTTGAATTTTATAATACTTGAATCGGAGTAAATTGTCGCATTTTTGTTAATGGTTTATGGGTTGGGCGGTTGGGCGGCTGGTTTGGTTGAAAGTCATTGGTCTGTTGTCAAGAACCTAAAACGATAGCCCATTAACTAAACCAGCTGCTCAACCTTTTAACCTATGACCTGATTAATCCAATCTATAAGGAAATTTATCCCGTTTGCAGTATAAGTTCTTTTTTTTTAGCATCTTTACACATATGAAGGGAGATACATTATATAATGATGTACTGGTGCTGTTACCTGCTTTTAATGAAGAAAGGACTATAGGCGATCTTATAGAACATATTCATAAACTGCATCCTTTATATTCCATTCTGGTTATTAATGATGAATCAACCGACAGAACACCCGAAATAGTTGCTCAGCACAGTTATGCAAAGCTGGCAAACCTTCCGCGGAATCTTGGAATCGGCGGAGCTGTCCAGACCGGTTTTTTGTATGCGGTCAGAAACAATTTCAACTTTATTGTTCAGCTTGACTCCGATGGTCAGCACAACCCTGAGGACATTTCGAAACTTATTGAACCTCTTAAACAAGAAAAGGCAGACGTAGTGATAGGATCCCGGTTTTGTTCCGGAAGCAGATCATATGATCCGGGTATGGCCAGAAAAGCAGGAATAAATATAATTTCGTTTTTCAGTATGTTGCTTACAGGAAAAAGGGTCAAAGACTGCACATCCGGTTTCAGGGCCTATAACCGCGAGGCTATGACCTTCCTGTCGGAATACTATCCTATCGACTATCCCGAACCGGAAGCAATCATCATGCTTGCAAAGAACAGGTTCAGGATACTTGAAGTACCTGTATTAATGCAAAAACGGAAAGCAGGCAAATCATCAATTTCATTCAGACGGGGAACCACATATTATATGTTCAAGGTCGTGCTTGGCATGATCATGACTTCAATACGTCCAAAAACAAGGAATTATGGAAAACATTGATAACGTTAACATTAATAAGATGCAGATAATTGCAATAATTGGCAGTATCCTGCTCTTCTTTTTTATTCTTTATCTCGTGCGCAAGAAAAGGATCAAGGAAGAATATTCGTTACTATGGATCTTTTTCAGTATGATATTCATCGTCCTTTCGTTCTGGAGACAAGGCCTGGACTATATTGCAATGCTAATAGGCGTTGCTTACCCGCCAACCGCCATATTACTTATCCTGCTGATGGCAATATTTATGATACTTATCCAGTTCTCGATCATCATTTCAAAGCTTTCCGATACCAACAAGACGCTCTGCCAGGAAGTAGGACTTCTGAAACTGGAAATTGAAAAACTTAAAAAAGATATCTCTCAACCAAAATCTAATCCATGAACATAGTTTATGTTTTGGAGCTCTTTTACCCGAATATCGGCGGGGTCGAAAAACTATTCTTTAACCTTGCCCGGAAAAACGCTGAGGCCGGAAATAAAGTAAAGGTAATTACTACTAGATATAGTAACCAATTAAGCAGACACGAGTACATTTCCGGTATAGAAATAATCCGTCTTGATCTTAAAAACCGTTTCCTTTTTACATTCTTTAGCTATCGTGCAATTTCAAAGCATATCCGTGAAGCCGACATAGTTCACACTACCTCTTTTAACGCTGCTTTGCCAGCATACATTGCCTCAAAACGGATGAAAAAGAAATGTATCATTACCTATCATGAAGTCTGGGTTGACCTATGGAAAAGTCTTCCGGGTCTCTCATCTGCGGAAAGGTATCTTTTCAGAAAGTTTGAAAAAAAGATACTGTCACTTAATTTCAATTATTTTATAGCTCCTTCTGCATTCACTGCAACACAACTTATAAAATACGGTCTGCCTGAAGGAAAAGTAAAGACGATCTACAACGGAATTGATTATTCGGAGATCGCAAAAAATAAAAGTGAAACAGAAAAAAAATATATCTATTTCGGAAGGGCAGGCATATCAAAGGGACTTGAAATGCTAATAGAGGCAGCTGCTATGGTCAATAAAAAAAACGGGTACACACTTTACATTTTAGTACCTGCCGGCGATCATTCATATAAAAGGAAAATTGAGAAACTAGTTTCAGATAAAAATGCAGGTAATTACATAAAGATGACTGACAGCATTCCTGGCCAGGGCGAATTCTATGATTTTCTGAGATCTTTTGCTTTTTCTGTCATTCCGTCTGTTTCCGAAGGATTCTGCTTTTCGGCAGTTGAATCTGTTGCTTTGGGAATTCCTGTATTGATTTCGGGCTGCGGAGCCCTTTCCGAAGTAGTATCCGGAAAACATATTACCATGAAAGAATATTCTGTAAAAGAACTTTCATTTTGTCTCGAAAAAGCATTCAGAGGAGAGTGGCAATATACAACTGAAAAGATATTTGATTCAGAAACAACATTTTCAGAATATATGAAAGTTTACGATGAATTAGTAAACGGTAATACATAATCCTGATTTATTAATAATTACATCGATTAAACATCATCTTTTACTTTATATCAATATTTTAATTGATTATTTATTCTGTGTTTTTTTGATATAAATTTTATTAATTGATTTTTTTGAACTAACATTGCATGTTATAAAACATAAAACCGCTAAGGAAATGTTAAAAATACACGAAGATTTCTGCAACTGTATTGACAATAAGAAATCGGTTTTCAGTGTGCTAAAGGAATCGGAACTTGAATTCATAAAGAAGTTCCATTATTCTGTTAAGTTCAGCGCCAACGAAATAATTTTCAGGGAAGGCGATACTCCCAATGCTCTTATCAGCTTATGCGAAGGAAAGGTCAAGATCTTTAAAGAAGGTGTCGGCGGACGGGAACAGATAGTAAGACTTGCAAAACCAATCGGGTTTATCGGGTACCGTGCTTTGTTTGCAGGCGAGAACTATCTTGCTACTGCTGTTACTATAGAACCTTCTGTTGTCTGCTATATTGAAAGGGATCCTCTTCTTGAAGTTGTAAGAAAAAACTCTGTATTTGCAATGGCTATAATAAGTTCTCTTGCACGCGAACTTGGTTTCGCTAACAGCCGATGCGTTACACTTACACAGAAACACGTAAGAGGCAGACTGGCAGAAGCAATACTTTTCCTTAAGGACACGTACGGCTTCGAGGATGACAATACCACGATCAAGGCATATCTCAGCCGCGAGGACCTGGCCGGGCTATCGAATATGACAACGTCAAACGCTATCCGCACTCTCAGCCAGTTTGCCAACGAAGCAATAATTGACCTTAAACGCCGCAGGATAAAAATACTGAATCTTAAAAAACTTGAACGCATAAGCGAGCAGGGATAATCTCGGATTGCGGACTCTTAACTGACCTTACAAAAGCATTTCCTTCAATTCAGACAAGCATTTTATTTCTGAGAATTTTTCTGAATTGCATGGTTTTTCTGTTTTTTCGTGCTCCCATGTAACATGAAAGGGAATGTGAACAGCCCATGCCCCGATGTTAAGCACAGGAATAATATCCGATTTTATTGAATTGCCCACCATAAGAAAGTGTCCGGGTAAAGTATTTTCCTTCTTAAGCAGATTCATATAATCCTCTTCCTTTTTTTCACTCATTACTTCAATACTTTCAAAGTATTCAGTTAAACCGGATATTCTTAGTTTTCTTTGCTGGTCGAGCAGATCACCCTTTGTTGCAAGTATAAGTTTATATGATGTCTTAAGATCTTTCAGGGTCTCCTCCACTCCATCCAGCAATTCTATTGGCATTGAATAAATACTTTTCCCGAGGGTAATTATTTCGCTGATAACTTCAGGAGGAAGTTCATCAGAGATCCTTAAAGCAGTTTCGATCATCGACAAAATAAAGCCCTTAACGCCGTACCCGTATATGCCAACATTCTGAATATCGGTCTTTATCAGTTCTTTCCTGACCTCAATGCCCGGAGCAAATGGCATTATGATTTCCGTAAACCTTTCTTCGCAATGCTGGTAGTATGGTTCGTTCACCCACAGAGTATCGTCTGCATCGAATGCGATAACTTTGATTCCTTTTATTTTCATCTATTTAAAATTATTTTGTTGATTATGTGAGCTCTTCATAATTACATGTATGTAGTCTTTTAGCCGCAGATTTCGCAGATTTTCACAGATTTTTTTCTGTGTAATCTGTGCAATCTGTGGCAAAATAC